>CAYPED010000031.1:1738-7580 GCA_964409745.1 uncultured Staphylococcaceae bacterium
CTTCGACACCTTTTTTGCATAAGAAATAAGCGGCTTCGCATCCGGCTAAACCGCCACCGATGATCTTTACCGCTTCTTTCTTCATTTTGTTTTCTTCTTGGTCGTTAACCATTCATGATACTGGCACTTAGGATAGTTGGTGCAAGCGTAGAAGTCGACCTTTCTACCATGTTTAAGGACGATATGCCCGGTTTTGCAGCTTGGGCAGTCTTTGATGTAGTCGGCTTCAGTATAGGCAGGGGCTTTCTTTTGCTCCTGATTGTTGTTTTCGATATAAGTGCAGGTCGGATAGCCAGAGCAAGCAACGAAGACTTTGCCTTTCTTGTCTTTCCTCTCGACCAATGGTTTGCCACAAACTGGACAATCACGGCCGACGAGTTTGGCTTCAGCCTTTGGTTTTTTCTCAACGTATGAGCATTTCGGATAATTGCCGCAGGCAACGAATTGACCATAACGGCCCTTCTTGATAACTAATGGGGAACCGCAGACTGGGCACATTTCGCCAGTTTCTTGGTCTGGATCCTTATACATTCTTTCCGAAACCTCGGCGAATTTTTTCATGAACGGACCATAGAAATTTTCCATAGCAGTTAAGTGTTCCAAAGTACCATCGGAAATCTCATCTAAGGTACGTTCCATATCCGCCGTATATTTGACGGAAACGATTTCTGGGAAGTATTTGTTCAAGACGAAAGTGGTCTTGCTGCCAGATTCGGTCGGGGTGACGACACCACCTTTGGAGGTGATGTATCCGCGCTGTTGAAGGGTGCGTAAAGTAGAAGCGTAAGTAGATGGACGGCCAATGCCTTTTTCTTCCATCAACTTAACGATTTTAGCTTCGGTGAAACGAGCTGGTGCCTTGGTGAACTTTTGTTCTTTTTCCTTATTTAATAAGGAATAGGACTTGCCTTCTTCGAGTTCAGGAAGTTCTTTGTCTTCGTCCTCGTCTTTAAGCAAAGCCCAATAACCCGGGAACAAAGTTCTACCGCCGGAGATTTTGAAAGTAAGGCCATTGCTCTCGAATGTAGCAGTGGTGACTTCCTCGATATGGTCGGTCATACAGCTGGCAAGGGTGCGTTCATAAATCAATCTATAAAGTTTTGCTTCATCGGCGGTGACATTTGGCGAAGCGGCAACCATTTCAGGGGTACGTTCAACCGAAGTTGGACGGATGGCTTCGTGGGCGTCTTGGGCGTTGGCCTGCTTCTTGCCTTCTTTCACACGTCCGACATATTCTTTGCCGAAATGTTGTTCAATATATGGCTTTGCTTGCCCATTGAAGAAAACCGGGGACAAACGAGTGGAGTCGGTACGCATATAGGTAATCAAACCAGCATGCTCGCCATTGACGGTCAAACCTTCATATAACTTCTGAGCCAAAGACTGAGTCTTGGATGTGGAGAAGTGGTAACGGGCATAAGCCTCTTGTTGCATGGTCGAAGTGGTCAAAGCCGGTTTAGACGGGATTGACTTCTTTGAAGTCGTTAAGCTAAGCAACGTTAATTCATCGCCTAAACGGGATAAAATCTTGTCGGCTTCCGCCTCATTTTTGATATTGGCAGCTTTACCATCAATCTTATCCAAAGTCATGGAGAGCTTGCGTTTGCCGGCTTTCAAATCGATATTGATATCCCAATATTCTTCAGGAACGAAGGCTTTAATCTCATTGTCGTTATCAACGATCATCTTCAAAGTCGCGGACTGAACTCGACCCGCCGAAGTGGAACCGATGCGGTTCTTTAGCAAAGCCGATAATTTGAAGCCAATGATACGATCATACATACGACGGGTTTCTTGGGATTCAACCAAGTTCATATCGATGGTTTTTGGATCTTTCAAGGCTTCCAAGATAGCTGGCTTGGTAATTTCGTGGAACTGAAGTCTCTTATTGGTTTTGACATCCAAGCCCAAGACTTGGGCAAGGTGCCAAGAAATGGCTTCTCCTTCGCGGTCAGGGTCGGTCGCAAGGATGACTTCATCGGCATTTTTGGCCGCTGTCTTCAATTCGTTGACGATATGTTCCCTGCCAGCAGAAATGACGAAATCTGGCTTGAAATCGTGTTCGATATCAATGCCTAAACCGCCCTTTCCCTTGGTGCTTAAGTCGCGGATGTGGCCTTGTGAGGCCATGACTTTATAGTCGTTACCAAGGTAGTGGCCGATGGTGTCGCATTTCTTTGGAGATTCAACGATGATGAGCTTCATAAAAAGGTGATTTTGCTTTTTCCGCTAGCAACCATACGAGCATTTTAAAAGGCTGTCAAGCGTGCCAATGGCCTTATTCCTATATATAAATAAAGGGTTTATTTATAGAAAATTTTTACTCTTTTTTGGGCTTGCTTTGGAGAAAAACATCCAAATCGGAAGCGCAGTCCAAAAGGTGGGCCCCTTCTTTAATCAAAGTGTTGGTGGCAGCCTCTTGGGCAGCTTTGGTCGGAACGCAGGCGACTTCCGATCCACAAGTTAAAGCGTAGCCCACCGTGATGAGGGTTCCACTTCGTTTCGCGGCTTCTCCAACGATAACCAAATTCGATAAAGCGGCGATTATCCTATTCCTAACCGGGAATTGTTTTTGATTAGGCGGGGTATCATTCGGATATTCAGACAAAATCAACCCATCCGTCTTAATCCTTTTATAGAGATTGACGGAGGAAGCGGGGAATGGGCAGTCGATTCCCGAGCCCAGGACTGCGATGGTCTTGCCTCTTTGCTTTAAAACTTCCTCTTGAGCCGCAGAATCGATGCCACGGGCCAAACCCGAAACCACTACCGCCCCACGCTCTACCAAGGCATCAGCAAAGTATCTGGCCATTTCTAAGCCGTAACTACTAGCGTCGCGGCTTCCAATGTAAGCAACGTTCCTCGCATGGTCGCTAGCGAGAGATAGGTCACCATAATAGAAAAGGACTATCGGCGGCTTAGGGCACCTCTTCAAACATTCAGGATAGTCGTCATCGATAAGGGTAACGGCTTTGCATTTGAGCGAGGATAAAAGCTCTTTGGCCTCCTTTTCATCCAACGTCTCCTTGTTCTTGATCATTGTCAGCAATGAGTCCCAATCGCCTTTAACTTTGATGGACGAGGCGATCAGCATTTCTCTACCGGTCATAAAAATTACCTCCACTTCCTTATAGCGGTTAGCAGAGGCAATTTCCTAAAATAATTTCATTTGTTCGATATAGAACTCTTTTACCGGCCTGAATGATTTGCGATGAACGCCTTCGATTGGACCGTATTCTTTGAGGGCTTCCAGATGATCTTTGGTGCCATATCCTTTGTGCTTGGCGAACTTATATTGAGGGTATTTCTTATCTAGTTCTTCCAAATACCTATCACGCGTAACCTTGGCTAAGATTGAGGCGGCCGCAACGTTCAAACATTGCGCATCTCCTTTAATTAAGGCGATAACGGGCTTATCTAGGCTAAGTTTCATCGCATCGGTGATGACTAAATCATATTGGCCGTTTAACTGCTTAATGGCTTCCTTCATCGCCACCTTAGTGGCTTCATAGATGTTTATTTCATCTATTGTCTCAGCCGATACAGAAGCGATTCCATAAGCAATCGCATTCTTCTTAATTTCTTCAAAGAGCTCTTCCCTCTTTTTGGCCGTCAATTGCTTGGAGTCGTTGATTTCTTCGTTCTTATAGGATGGAGGAAAAACCACCGCCGCAGCAACCACCGGACCAGCCAAAGGACCACGCCCAGCTTCGTCCACGCCGGCGATCAACTTAACGGTTTTGGAATAGAATTCGGCTTCCTTTTTAAGCATTTGGGGCCTCCAAAGAAATCCTGCCAAGATAACCGGCTTGGAATTCTTTGATAAGCAAGGAGTCGGCTTTTTCGATATCAGGAGTGCCGCCTTTTAAAAGGTAGCCACGTTTTGAAGCGATAGCCGACAAGATTTCGTCGTTTGGGGTTTCGGAAGTGGCCTCTAACGAATAACGTTCGTTTAAGGCTTTGATGTAACGGGCTTTAAGGATGTCCAATAGGAAGTTGGCTAATTCATCGATGGGAAGAACCTCTTCCTTAATGGAACCAGTCAAGGCCAAATTGATAGCGGCTGTCTTATCTTCATAACGCATCGGCAAGATGCCCGGGGAATCCAAAAGGATGAAAGACGATGGCAATTTGATCCATTGCTCGGCACGAGTGACGCCCGGTTTATTCCCGGCTTTGGCGACTTTCTTGCCCGCCAAATTATTGATAAGAGTGGATTTGCCAACATTTGGGACGCCGACGATAAGAAGCCTGCATGGCTGTGGCTTCATGCCGCTTTTGGCTTCCTTGGCTCTCTTCTTTTCGATATATGGTTTGCTGGCTTCCTCAATCAAGCGCATGGCTTTCTCGTTTTTTAAGTTAGAAGAGGAGGCCATGACGCCGTTATTTTTGAAATAAGCGAGCCATTCTTTGGTGACATCCTCATCAGCCAAGTCTTCCTTGGACATAAAGACCATGCGGGCTTTATTGCCGATAAGTTTATCTAGCAAAGGGTTTCTGGATGATAGAGGAATACGGGCATCAATCACTTCGACGACCATATCGATAGCAGAAAGAAACTTCTCTAACGAGACTAAGGCCTTTTTCATATGGCCTGGGAAATAATGGACGTTCTTCTGCTGGTTCATAGGGATATTCTATCTTTTAGTTATTCTTAGGTAAAGAAAAGGCCCGCCAAAGGCGAGCCTGAATTTCTTTCTGATTACTTGCTCTCGACTTCTTTGATACGAGCAGCCTTACCAGATAAGCTACGCATGTAGTAGATGCGAGCACGGCGGACTTTACCAGACTTCAAGACATCGATCTTAGCGATGGCTGGGGAGTTGACTGGGAAAGTTCTTTCGACACCGATACCAGCGGACATCTTGCGGACAGTGAAGGTCTCGCCGACGCCTTCACCACGGCGTTTGATGACAACGCCTTCGAAGGCCTGGATACGTTCCTTTTTGCCTTCAACGATACGGACGTAGACCTTAACGGTGTCGCCGCCTTTGAAGGAAGGAATGTCGGTGCGAATCTGGCGGGCGGTAATCTCATTCACGATATTGGTATTCATGATATGTTACCTCCTTTAACGAATCGTTTTCTTAGTAGGTTCACAGTCTAATTGCTGGCGGACCCCACGCATCGTCCTAATGGACGCAGTGAGTATATTACGCTCACGCTTGCCCTTTAGCAAGAGCAAAGACCATTAAGGTCTCTTTTTTAGGTAGTTTTCGCGGTCGGCGATGACGATATCTTTATTAACGTGTTGGAACGTCATCGCATCGACATAGTCTGACAAGTCCTTAACTTGTTCTTCGGTTTCCACCGTCCAGCAATTGACGATTCCGCCATGCTTACGATAGTTCTTGACCCACTTGTCTTTGGCCATTGTGAGTTCGATATCAACCGACTCAAATAAGAAGCGGGAATACCTGACCCATTCCTTGGCTTTTAGGAGCAATAATTGGCGTTCGAAGCGACTCCCTACACGAATTAAGGCTCTGGGGTCGAAGGAAATGATGGCGATTTTGCTCGGATCTTTAATCTGTTTGAGAATCTCTTTGGTGGCCTTGGCGACAGCCTTGTAATTGCCGTTATAGACCTTTACTTCGACAACGATTAAAACGCGTTCTTGGTTAAGGTCCAAAACTTCTTGAAGGGTTGGGACTTCGCCACCGTCGTGAAGAC
This sequence comes from uncultured Staphylococcaceae bacterium, assembly GCA_964409745.1. Classification (GTDB taxonomy): domain Bacteria; phylum Bacillota_I; class Bacilli_A; order RFN20; family CAG-826; genus UBA4951. The sequence continues at coordinate 7,412 of CAYPED010000031.1, forward strand.
GATATTCAGATTTGATGGTCTTGGAATCTAATTCCTCGATGATACCCTTTTTGCCGGTCATTCTTTCGAGGTCGGCATCATGAGAGACAAACAAGATGCCATCTTTAGATAGATGAACATCAAGTTCGAAAGCCATATTGTTGTTGATGGCGTTTTCGAAGGCCTTCAT
>CAYPED010000032.1:0-1143 GCA_964409745.1 uncultured Staphylococcaceae bacterium
GGTAGCAGAGGAAGTGATGGTGATACCACGCTCCTGCTCTTCTTCCATCCAGTCCATGGTGGCTGCACCTTCATGGACTTCGCCGATCTTATGGGAACGGCCAGTGTAATAAAGGATACGTTCAGAAGTAGTGGTCTTACCGGCATCGATGTGAGCCATGATACCGATGTTACGGGTGTGAGGTAAGTCAAACTTATCTACGCCTTGGAGTATATCTTCAGCCATTGTGATTCTCCTTTATTATTACCAACGATAGTGGGCATAAGCCTTGTTGGCTTCAGCCATCTTGAGGACGTCTTCTTTCTTCTTTACAGCTCCACCGGTGCCATTGGCAGCATCGATGATTTCGCCGGCTAATTTGGCATCCATGGTCTTCTCGTTGCGGAGACGAGCATAGGTGACTAACCAACGAAGGCCCAAAGTTTGTTTACGGGCTGGGTTGACTTCGACTGGAACCTGATAGTTGGCAGCGCCGATACGGCGGACCTTCAATTCGACTTCTGGCATGATGTTGTTGACAGCGGTCGCGAAGACATCCATGGCTGGTTTGCCGGTCTTCTCTTCGATGGTCTTGAAGGAAGTGTAGATGATCTTCTGGGCGGTTCCACGCTTGCCGTCGTACATGACGCGGTTGATCAAGCGGGTGACGAGCTTGGAATTGTAAATTGGATCTGGGAGAACGTCTCTATGTTCGATTTTACCTTTACGTGACATTTTCTATTCCTCCCTTATTTACTCTCATGTGGCTTCTTGGTGCCATAGAGGGAACGTCCTTGGCGACGGGCTTCGATGCCGGCGCAGTCTAAGGTTCCGCGGACGATGTGGTAACGGACACCTGGTAAGTCCTTGACACGGCCACCGCGAATCATGACGGTGCTGTGTTCCTGAAGGTTGTGGCCTTCGCCGCCGATGTAGGCGGTGACTTCATATCCGTTGGACAAACGGACACGAGCGTATTTACGAAGAGCGGAGTTCGGCTTCTTCGGGGTCATGGTGCCAACACGAGTGCAAACGCCACGTTTCTGAGCGGATGCTTGGTTGGTCTGTTTTTTCGTAAGGGAATTCCATCTCTTGCCCAAAGCAGGAGTTTTGGATTTCTTGGCCAATTTCTGACGGCCTTGTCTTACGAGTTGGTTGATCGTA
>CAYPED010000032.1:1153-7564 GCA_964409745.1 uncultured Staphylococcaceae bacterium
TGATCGTAGGCATTTAAGATCTCCTTAATTAAACTTTTCGCTATAAAGCGCCCTTAAAAGGGCTGTGTGCGAACGCTGGTAATATTACGCACGTGAAAAGGTTCTGTCAACAGTCGAATTTATCGAATTTTTTCCTTAATTGACACGCACGGTTCGGTGGACTTCAAAAAGACCACATTTTTCTTCATTCCGAAAGAAACAAAAAAGAGGCGATTTTTCACGCCTCTAATTTGGTTTTTACCTATTGAATGACCTTGTTCGCCTGACGATCGTGGGCCTCGATATAAGTATCGCGGACTTCTTCCATCTTGCTCTCGACGGTGAAGTTAGCGAGGCTCTTCTTGGTGATATTCTCGTCTTCGGCTCCAGTGCCAGCTGGGATCAAACGGCCGGTGATGACGTTCTCTTTCAAGCCATGGAGACGATCGGTCTTGGCTCTGATGGCGGCATCGGTAAGGATACGGGTGGTCTGCTGGAAGGAGGTGGCGGAGAGGAAGGATTCGGTCTCCAAGGCGGCTTTGGTGATGCCTAAGACGATAGGCTTCGCCAAGGCTGGGCGCTTGCCGGCCAATAAGGCTTCCTGGTTGACCGTGGTGAAACGATCGGTGTCGACCTTAGTGCCTGGCAAGAGATCGGTGTCGCCAGCGTCGACGACCACGAGTTTGCGGAGCATCTGACGGACGATGACCTCAAGGTGCTTATCCGAGATGCCGATACCTTGAGCGGCATAGACCTTACGGATTTCCTTGATCATATAGACCTGAACCTTCTCTTTGGAGGAGTATTCAAGCAATTCTTTAGGATCGATGGCACCTTCGGTGATCTTGCCACCGGCCTCGACCTTATCGCCTTTCTTGACACGGAGACGAGCACCATAACCAGTGAGGTATTCTCTGATTTCTGGAGTTTCGGATTCCGCGGTCTTATCGGCGATGGATCTGACGGCGACCTTGTAACGGCCATTGCCATCGTCTTCGATATTTTCGATGGTACCATCGATTTCGGAGATGAGGGCTTTGCCCTTCGGGTTACGGGCTTCGACGAGTTCTTGGACACGTGGAAGACCTTGGGTGATGTCGCTTCCGGCCATACCACCGGTGTGGAAGACTCGCATGGTTAACTGCGTGCCTGGTTCACCAATGGACTGAGCGGCCATGATACCGACGGCTTCGCCTAATTCGACCAAACGGCCAGTGGCCATGTTACGGCCATAGCAGTGCTGGCAGACGCCATTCTTGGTCTGGCAGGTAAAGAGGGAACGGATCTCGACTTCTTCGATGCCGGCATCGGCAATCTTGTTGGCGTCTTCTTCGCTGATCATGGTGTTGCCCGGAACGATGACTTCACCAGTCTTCGGATTGATGATGTCATGCATCGAGAAACGACCAACGAGACGTTCGCTTAATTTGGCGACGACGGTGTTCTGAGCGGTGTTATAGATAGCGCGGACCTTGAAGCCATGATCGCAGTTGCAATCGACTTCGCGGACGACGACGTCCTGAGAGACGTCGACCAAACGACGGGTAAGATAGCCAGAGTCAGCGGTCTTAAGAGCGGTATCGGCGCCACCTTTACGGGCACCGTGGGTGTTAATGAAGAATTCGGCGACCTTCAAGCCTTCTCTATAAGAGGAGACGATAGGAAGTTCGATAGCTTCGTTCTTCGGGTTAGCGACCAAGCCCTTCATACCAACCAACTGTTTGAAGTTAGCGATGTTACCACGAGCGCCGGAATCGGCCATGATGACCAATGGGTTGCGCTTATCTTCTTTAAGGTATTCGGCGACCTTGTCTTCAACGGCTTTGGCAACGGCGTTCCAGACATCGCAAACAGCCTGATGGCGTTCCTTGTCGGAGAACATACCTTTCTTATACAAAGCGGTGATTTGGTCGACTTTCTTATAACCTTCGGCCACGCGTTCATACTTGAAGTCGTTGATGGACTGCTTGTTTGGATCGGCGGCTTTGAGGTTGATGTCGCTTCTGGCGACGGTGACGGAAGAGATGGTGGAATAAGCGAATCCCTGATCCTTGATCTTATCCAAGATAGCGGCGGTCTTTGACGGACGGACGGAATATTGGGAACCATTTGGATCGTATTCTTCTTCCTTCATGTCGTATTTATGGAAGATCTGATCGATTAAGACGCCTAAGCCCTTCTTGGCGATTGGGGCGCGGAGGGACTTGGACTTAATGGCCTCAACAAGGTCAGTTCCATAAGGAACGAACCAAGATTTGACGGTCTCCAAGGAGGCGGCTGGATCATCGTTGATGTAGTGGAAGTCATCCGGGAAGATCTCGTTGAAGATGACTTTACCAACGGTAGTGAGCAAATATTTGTTCTTGGCGTAGAACGGCAAGGCGTAATCCTTGACGTTGTCTGGATCGGTTTCCGGAGCGAAGGTCTTGTGGATAGAGGCGGACTTGATGGCGATACGGTTATGTAAACCAATGGAGTGGGTCTCATAAGCACGGATGACTTCGGCGACGGAAGCAAAGGCAGCGCCTTCCATCTCGGCGAAGGCTTCGGATTCAGCGGCTTCTTCTTCGGTCGCGGCTTTTTCTCCGACGTTTTTCGGGTCGATGTAGATTTCGCGCAAAGACTTGGCGTGGGCCAACATATCTTCGGCGCTTTCTTCCATGGTCAACCAGTAGTTGCCAAGGATCATGTCCTGAGATGGGACGGCGATTGGCTTGCCATCTTTCGGGCCAAGGATGTTATTGGAGGCAAGCATCAAGTTCAAGGCTTCGAACTGAGCTTCTTTGCTTAATGGTACGTGGACAGCCATCTGGTCACCATCGAAGTCGGCGTTGAAGCCAGTGCAGACGAGTGGATGCAAACGGATGGCGCGGCCATCAACCAAGATTGGTTGGAAGGCCTGGATACCCAAACGGTGAAGGGTAGGCGCACGGTTAAGGAGAACTGGGTGCTGGGAGATGATTTCCTCGACGATATCGTAGACTTGGGATTCCAAGGCGTTAATTTTGGCATCGGCTTCCTTATAGGAATGGACGAGGCCACGTTTGATCATGACCGAGGCGATGAATGGGCGGAGCAAGGAGATAGCCATCTCTCTTGGGAGACCGCACTGATACATCTTGAGGTTTGGACCAACGGCGATGACGGAACGGCCGGAATAGTCGACACGCTTACCGAGCAAGTTCTGACGGAAACGGCCTTGTTTGCCCTTCAATCCAGAAGATAAGGACTTCAAGGTTCTGCCAGTAGGACCAGTGATTGGCTTGGAACGGCGGCCGTTATCGATAAGGGCGTCCACCGCTTCCTGAAGCATACGACGCTCGTTCATCAAAATGACTTCTGGAGCGCGCATATCGATCAATTTCTTCAAACGGGTGTTACGGGAGATGACACGGCGATACAAATCGTTCAAGTCGGAAGCCGCGAAACGGCCACCGTCAAGAGGAAGCATCGGACGGAGATCTGGCGGGATGACTGGGATGGCATCCAAAATCATCCATTCTGGTTTTTGATCGGACTCACGGAAAGCCTCGATGACTTCGAGTCTCTTGGTGAGTTTCTGACGTTTTTGGCCAGTGGAGTTCTTGATTTCGGCTCTGAGGTTCTCAGATTCGGCATTAAGGTCGACTTCGTGCAATAAGCGTTTGATGGCTTTGGCACCTTCGCCGAATTCAGCGTCGGTGTGACGGGCGATGAAGGCGGAGGTAGAGAAGAAGTCGAAGGTCTCCTCTGGGGTGCCCATTCTGCGGATGAGCTCTTCGGCGCGCAAGGCGTCGGCGGAGCCTTCAGCAAGGGATGGCATGAATTCTTCGATGACGTGAGGGAAGATTTCTCTAGCGCTCTTCTCATCTAAGAACTGTTTGTATTTAAGGACGCTGGAATTGCCTGGGTTCAAGCAGATGTGAGCGGCGAAGTAAATGACTTCTTCAAGCTCTTTGGCGCTGATATCCAAGACAAGACCCATGCGGGATGGGATGTCCTTCAAGTACCAGATGTGGGAGCATGGAGAGACCAAATCGATGTGGCCGAAACGTTCTCTGCGCCACTCTTTGGAAGTGACTTCGACACCGCACTTTTCGCAGGTGATGCCCTGATATCTGATCTTTTTGTATTTGCCGCAATGGCATTCGTAGTCTTTGGACGGACCGAAGATCTTTTCGCAGAAGAGACCTCCTGGTTCTGGCTTCTGACTACGATAGTTGATGGTTTCTGGTTTGGTAACCTCGCCGTGGGACCAAGAACGAATGGTTTCAGGAGAAGCGAGGCCGACTTTCATGGCCGCTAAATTTTTGATATCAAACATGATTCAAATCCCTCCTTATTCCTTGGAACCGCTGTAGTAGGAAGCTGAGCCGACGCTCAATCCTTCTTCGGCGATTTCTTCGTCATGGCTGACTTCGACGACATCCTCTTCCTTTTCTTCACGCTTGGTGGAGAGGTTGCGGATGGCGGAGTTGACCTTTCTTTCTTCGATCAACGCCTCTTTGGCTAAGTCATCCATATTGATTTCATAGCCTTCGTCATCGGTCAATTCGACGTTCATGGCTAAGCCGCGAAGCTCCTTGGTGAGAACCTTGAAGGCTTCTGGCATGCCTGGGTTAGGCAACTTAAGGCCTTTGATGATGGCTTCGTAGGCTTTTCTGCGGCCGACTCTGTCATCGGACTTGTAGGTGATGATTTCCTGCAAGACGTGGGAAGCGCCATAGGCTTCGAGAGCCCAAACTTCCATTTCGCCGAAACGCTGACCACCGTTTTGGGCCTTACCACCGAGCGGCTGCTGGGTGACGAGGGCATATGGGCCAGTGGCACGGGCGTGCAATTTATCGTCGACCATGTGCACGAGTTTGATCATGTACTGGACGCCGACGGAGATACGTTCTGGGAAACGTTCACCGGTTTGGCCATCATAGAGGATGGTCTTTCCATCTTCGGAGATGCCAGCCTTTCTCATAAGGTCGGTGATTTCATCACCGGAAACGCCATCGAAGGCTGGGGTGGCGATTCTTAAGCCTAATTTCCTACAGGCTAATCCCAAGTGAATCTCGGAGATCTGACCGATATTCATACGGGAAGGAACGCCCATTGGGGAAAGCAAGATATCGATTGGGGTGCCATCTGGCAAGAACGGCATATCCTCGACCGGAAGGATCTTGGAGATGACGCCTTTGTTACCGTGACGACCGGACATCTTGTCGCCTTCGGAGATCTTTCTCTTCTGGACGATGTAGACGCGGACGGCCTTAAGGACACCGGCTGGGAGTGGGTCTTTCTGACGGACGAAGACCTTGACGCCTAAGACGATGCCAGCGCCACCATGTGGGACACGGAGGGAGCTGTCTTTGCCGTCTTTGACCTTTTCGGCGAAGATGGCCATCAAGAGTTTTTCTTCCGGAGTTGGCTCGGTCTGGCCTTTTGGAGTGGTCTTACCGACTAAGATATCGCCTTCTTTGACCTCGGCGCCTGGGATGATGATGCCATCCTCATCGAGGAAGAGCTTCTGATCTTCGCGGACGTTCGGGATATCACGGGTGATTTCTTCGTTGCCAAGTTTGGTTTCGCGGCATTCGATTTCGTATTTCTCGATGTGGATGGAGGTGTAGGTATCTTCCTTCACCATTCTTTCCGACATGATGATAGCGTCTTCGTAGTTGTAGCCGTGCCACGTCATATAAGCGATGAGGACGTTCTGACCTAAGGCAAGTTCGCCATTACGCATAGCTGGACCATCGGAGATGATCTGATTCTTTTGAATCTTATCGCCGACTTTGACGATTGGGGTCTGGTTGATGCAAGTACCACCGTTAGCGCGTTCGAACTTCTCTAAGTTATAGACGCGTTCGCCGCCTTTTTCTTTGACCTTGATGGTCTGGGAATCGACGTAGGTGACAACGCCTTCATCGACGGAAACGGTAGCAAGACCGGAGTCTTTGGCGATGATCGGTTCCATACCGGTTCCGACATAAGCCAAGGACGGACGGAGAAGAGGCAAAGCCTGACGTTGCATGTTCGCGCCCATCAACGCACGGGTGCCGTCATCATTTTCTAAGAATGGAATACAGGCGGCCGCGATGGAGATGATCTGTTTTGGAGAGACGTCGACGTAGGAGATAAGGGACTTATCGGCACGGACGGAATCTTCGTCATGACGGCAGACGCATTCGTCTTCGATGATCTCTTTGACGATTTCCTTCTTGCCATCGATGATGACTTCTTTCGGTTCGCTCAAAGCGATGTTGGCTTCGGCGATGTATAAGCCTCTCTCGTCATCGGCGGACAAGTATTCGGCTTTGTCGGAGACATAGTCGTGGCCATCGATGTGATAGACGATACGATATGGGGTCTGAATGAAGCCATAGTCGTTGATCTTGGCGTAAGTGGAGAGGTTATTGATAAGACCAATGTTCTGACCTTCTGGAGTTTCGATAGGGCAGA
>CAYPED010000033.1:0-6599 GCA_964409745.1 uncultured Staphylococcaceae bacterium
CCGTCGATGCCAACCAGAAATTGGATGATTCCGGCACCACCATCAACCAATTCTTCAAAGATAAAGGCATCGGCACCATTCCTTATGGCGCCTGCGTTGCTTTATTAAAAGCCGCTAAGATCACCACCGATAAGAATGGCGCTATCGTTTATAACAACAACCGCGAAGTTTTCTATCCACGCAATATCTTGTTCAACAAGTATTTCAACAAGCACAACATCGCGGTCATCACCCCTAACGAAATCGCTTATAACGACAACAGCATTAGCGCTGATTCCGAGACCGGCGTCCTCTCTAGCACCTATGCCGCTCTCCCGGGATTCAAGACCGACACCACTGCTCAATTGCCAGGCATCGGCAGCAATGTCTTAACCAACAGCGAAGGACAAATCATCCTCGCCGTCAGAGCTGGTTCCTCTTCTTATGAAGGCATCCACTTCATCGTCGTCCAGCGTTCTGGTTTGGATTACTATGGCACTGGCACCAACACCGCCAACGCCGACACCGCCACCCTTGACCAATACTATGTATTAGGCAAGACCCCAGGCGAAACCGGTTATCCAACCGATAGCACCGGCAAGGCCATGACCACCTATATCAACTACAACAGACAGCAAACCTCCGATTGGACTTCCAGAAAGACCACATTGCTCGATCTCGTTAAGTCTTACAACACTTCCTTAAGCACCTACATCTTCCAGGACCTCGTTAAGAGTGGAAGCATCAAGTTCTCCGACAGCGATATGGAAAAACGTATCCAGGTCTATTCCAAGACCAAACGTCAATCCACTTCTGACGGCAACTTCGAAACCTGGCAGAATGCTTGGAAGACCTATGCTGAAATGATCGAGGCTCAGGACTACGATCGTTCCTTGACCTTCGATTGGGCCTCCGAAGGCGGCAGCTATCAAGGCAACGCCACCGATAAGGGCCGTATGTTAAGCGAAGTCTGCGCTATCGGATACTCCGATCACACCGGAGCCGATTGGGAGAAAGGAGGAAGATGCTACTATGCCGACTAAAATGAAGAAATTATTCTTAGGACTTAGCTCCATCCTCTTAGTTGGAGGCGCCCTCGCCGGCTGCGACGATGTCACCGCCACTCCAACCCCAGATCAATATGATGAAGCCTCCATCCTTGACCTCGAAGGTGTTGAAAACAACACCATGAAGCAAATCTATGACGCGTTAGTCACCGAAGGTGACTCCAACTCCGAAAAGGTCCTTCGCAACATCTTGAAGCTCTATTCCCAGTCCCTTTATGGTGATTTCTGGGAAATCAAAGACGCTTTCGATACCAATAACACCGAAAAGCAAAACGAGATTGCCAAGAAATATACCATCTACCATGATGCCGAAGGCAATGGCTCCGTTATCAAGCTTAAGAACGTCTTCACCGACTTCATGGTCGCCGTGAAGAAAGTCTTCCAGGGCTACATCACCAACACTTCCTATCAGGAACGTTCCCAGTTCATCGAAAGAAAGTTCTACGATGCCCAGGTCAAGAACAACTACAACCTCGGCAACGAATACTACGAAGATGCCAAGGCCGTCAAAGGTTCCTTCAGAATCTTAGAGACCGCCACTTCCGATGAGTTGACCGAATACTACAAGAACTTGTTCGTCACCTATAAGGAATACATCGATATCGCCGTCCTCCCAGACATCTACCGCGATATGCTTGTCTCCCAATATCTCTACACCGTCAACTATCGTTCCTTGGGTCTCTCCTATGCCCGTAAGATCGATGTCATCAAGTTGGCTGAGAATACTTACTATGCGGACGCCACCAAGAAATTGGTCGCTTCCTATGCTAAGAACGTCATCGAAGACAGCACCATCGATCAATCCGTTTATAGCTTCACCTTCTTGGATGACCTTTATAAGGGTGTCCCAGAAATCGTTGCTTCCTACGCCGATCAAACCTTAGTCAACAAGATCTACACCGATGCCGGTTGGACCGCTTATGCCACCACCGACAGCGTCTACGCTAGCTTCGTCGCCGACAATGCCTCTTATAATTCCGCCAAGATCTATAAGGAATCCACCTTTGGTGGCTACATCGCCGACTACCTCAAGATCTACGACAACACTGCCGATGATGCTTCCGTCGTCACCGACTTCACCAATTCTGGCGCTTATACCGCCAAGACTGGTCTCCAAATCAAGAAGAATTCCTTGATGGCCACCGATGACACCACCCATGGTTGGTACAACCAGAGCGGCATCGGCTCCGTGGTCCCAAGCGATATCTCCAAACGTTTGTTCAAGATCACCGTCGCTCAGGAAGTCGATAATGACGATGTCACCGAAGGCCGTTATGGCTATGTCAAGAATGGTGGCTACTACATGATCCCGGAAAAATTCGAGACCGGTGCTCAGTATCCATACATCATCAACGACAGCGGCACTTACTACTTCGTCAAAGTCGATGAAGCGGTTATGTCTTCTAAACTCAACGCCGAATCTTCCAACTACTACGACACCGTCCGTGGTGAGAAGTACGTCGCTGAACATATCGCCCGTCAGATTGCTTCCCTCTTGGGTGGCTCCGATACTTATGAGAGCGATTCCAACAAATACTGGGTTGAGAAGATGACCCTCATCTACCACGACACCAGCGTTTACGAATACTTCAAGAAGACCTTCCCGTCTCTCTTCGAATAAAAAACTGCTATAGTTAGAGGTGGTTAATTCCACCTCTTTCTTTTTTCCCTAAGGAGTTATTTATGGAAGACGTATTTTGCAGAATCATCAAAGGGGAGATCCCTTCCACCAAAATCTATGAGGACGATGATGTTTTAGCCATCATGGATATCTCTCAATGCACGATTGGCCACGCCTTAGTCATGCCGAAAGCCCATTACGAATGCGTTTTGGATTGCCCACCGGAGCTGACCAAGAAGGTCTACGCCGTGGCCCAGAGAATCGCCAATGCCGAAATGAAGGCCTTTAATGCCAAAGGCGTGAATATCTTAACCAACGCCAAGGGAGCGGCCGGACAATCCGTCCCACACTTCCACGTCCACGTTTTGCCACGCTATGGAAAGAACGATGGACTTGATATCTCTTTCTCCGAGCATGACCCTAACTTCGACATCATCGCCGACAGGGCCAACAAGATCAAGGAAGCCTTAGATGACTAGTAAGAATCAACTTATACGTGCGTGCGATGCGAGCAAAACCGTCCGTGGCTTTTCTTTAGTCTGCACCGACTTGGTCCAAGAAGCTGTTGACATCCATGGCTGTTCCCCTATTTCAGGAATGGCCTTTGGAAGATTGCTGATGGGGGCTTTGCTGATGGGTGATACCCTTAAAGGCGATAACGAGACCCTTACTTTACGCGTCAAAGGAGATGGCGAACTTACATCAATTCTCGCCGTTGCGGATTCAAAAGGCCATGTCAGAGGCACATTATCTAATCCATTGGTCTTGAATTCGAAATCCGTTGGAGAAGCTATCGGAAAAGGAACTTTGACGGTCATTAGGGATATGGGCTTAAAAGAGCCGTATACCTCCACCGTTAAGCTTCAAACTGGCGAGATAGGCGATGATTTGGCTTATTATTACGCCTCTTCGGAACAAACCCCATCCGCGATGGGCTTTGCCGTTATCTATGATAGAGAAACTCTTAAAATCAAAGTGGCTGGAGGATTCTTCGTCCAGCTTATGCCAGATTGTCCAGAGCCATATCAAATTACTATCGAAGAGAACCTTTCTTGGATGGGGAATGTCTCCAAAGTCTTGGAAGAAGAGCCTACCGCCGAGCACTTATTAAGAAAGGTGATGGATGGCTTGGATATCGAGATTATGGAGACCAAGGAAGTCTCTTATAAGTGCAACTGCTCCAAAGAAAGAATGGAGAGAGCCTTACTCTCCATCTCCAAGGATGAGCTAATCTCCATGCGAGATGACAATAAACCGGTCGAAATCGTCTGCGACTTCTGCAACAAAAAATATTCCTTTTCCAAAGAAGAAGTCCAAAAATTGATTGATTCAAAATAAAAACGAGGGATTGCCCTCGTTTTCTTTTTATTTGGTTGGCTTATAGAAGGAGAGATTGTCTAAGGCAAATATCCTTTGGGTGAATTCTCCTGGTTCAACGCCTTCCATCGCGTTATCCAAGACCTGCATCTTAGCATCGAAGTTGTCGATGGTGGACAACGCCAAAGCTTCTCTTGTCATCGGAACCACTGCGGAGCCATATTCTGGGATGCCATGATGGGAAAGCATCATATGCTGCATAAGAATGGATGTTTCCGGGGAGATGTTAAGTTGTTCGGCCATCTTTTTGACTTCGGACTGCATGATGGAAATATGGCCGATGAGTTTGCCTTCCAAAGTGTATTTGGTGGCTACTGGTCCAGATAGTTCGATGGTTTTTCCAATATCGTGCAACAAGCATCCGGCAATCAAGAAATCTCTGTTCAAAGATGGATAGATATCGCAGATTTTAGAAGCGACATCCGCCATAGTGATGGAATGGTATAACAAACCACTTCCGAAAGCGTGATGGTTTCTGACCGCAGCTGGGAAGGTGATGTAATCGTTATAGAACTTTTTAACCAAAGCTTCGGTCAAGGCTTTGACTTCGGGGTCTTTGAGGGAGTCGAGATAAGCATTCAATTTGGCGATAAGCTCTTCCTTTGGAATTGGGCTTGGCTTAACAAAACGAGAGATATCAATATCGGAGGCATCGACTTTCACGGCCTCAAAGATTTTGAACTGCAAAGCGTTCTTATATTGATAGACTTGGCCATAGAGACCAACGATGTTACCGACGACCAAGATATCATTGTCGGCATCGGTGACATCCCACTTTTTGGCTTCCATCGAGCCAGAGGAATCTTGGATGGTCACGTTCAAATAACGGCCTCCATCGGCCTTAACGCCTTTCGATACGGCGGTGACCAAAAATTGGGTATCGATCGTTAACCCATCTTCGAATTCTTTGATTTGCTTACTCATTATTAACTATCTCCTCAATCTCATTCATTTTATATCCTTTGCTTAGCAAAGAACGAATTATTCTTTGTCTAAGTTCATATCCATCATATTTTTGGGAATAAAGCCTCTTTGCCTTCTCATAATCAGACTTAAGGCGTTTGTTCTGGGCTTTCTTATCCACCGAGGCCTTAAGGGAATATTCCTTGGCTTTTTCTTTAGAGAATCCTCTGTCGATGAAGAACTTCTCCAACTTGGCCACTTTCCTTAGGAAGGGCAGGTCTTTGTATCGTTTGTCCGCCAAAGGGAATAACTCATTAAGAATCTTCTCTTCATCTTCGAATTCCAGGTCATCAAGGATTTCCTGATTGATGCCTTTCTTGTAACGGAGGTCATTGATGATTCTCTTCGGTCCGTAAAGTTGGGATTCCTTAGACTCCTTATAGGCATTCGCATAGCCATAGTCATCAAGGAGTCCCGCTTTCTTTAATCTGAAGATTATCTCATTGATGTCTTTGCATTCCGGATACTTCAGGCTTATCTTCTCGCGCAAGGAATGGCTGCTATAAGCCCCACGAGACAATAATCTAAGAGAATATTCGTACGGATCGCTCATCTGGCTTAAATGGGCTAAACGGAGGCAATCGTTGTTATATAGGCTCTTGCCGACGTAAAGAAGCTCGTCCATATAGAAGGTTTGGCATAAGGAAATCTTCTCATCTCCCAAATTGATGAGGTATTTGCCTTTCTTCTTTTCAATCTTTTTAACGATCTTTTTGTCCATGGTTTTTAATTGCTTCTTTATATACTTCCATGACGGAAGAATAGAACCTCTCTAAGGTGTATGGCTCTAAAGACTTATAGCCATTTTCGATGATGTTTTCCCTATCTTTTGGAGATAAGTTGATGACTTTGTTAATTTGATCCGCCAATTGATGGGTGTCGGTATAAACAAAACCGTTAACATCGTTTTGGATAACATCCTTATAGGACTCATCATATCGGAGAATGATTGGTAGACCAGCCGCCAAGGCTTCCAAATAAGTGAGCCCTTGGGTTTCAGTCACTGAGGCAAAGGCGTACGCATCACCCAGATGGTAATAAGCTGGCGCATCTTTTGGCTCCACTCTATCGGTGAAGATTATCTTATCTTCCAGTTTTTTCTCTTTAACGATACCTTGGAGCCTCTTTAAGTCAGGACCGCCTCCGGCAATGACGAGTTTGACGTTCTTGGCTTCGTATTTAGATAAATATTCCCCAAACCCTTCGATAAGGACATCAATGGATTTTTCCTTAGCGATGCGGCCTAAATAAAGGATGACATAATCGTCTTTGGAGATTCCGAATTTGCTGCGGAGCTCGCTTATTTTGCTTTCATCTCTCTCTTTGAACGGGGTGAAATCAAAGCCGGTAGGAACCACGTTGGCTTTAAGCTTGATCCCTAAAGATTCCATGTATGTTGCGACTTTTTCGCTTGGAACGATAAGGCCATCCACTTTTTTGCCTTTATGCTTCACATATCGACGGACGATGGCTTTGGCGGTCTTATCAAAGAACCAGCCATGGGTGACATAGTAGGTGTAATCTTCGATTGAGGTGTGGTAGGTGTAAACGACGGAGGCATCAGTCCTTTTGGCCACCTTAAAACCAAACTG
>CAYPED010000033.1:6609-7519 GCA_964409745.1 uncultured Staphylococcaceae bacterium
CCAAACTGGCCTAATGGACCATCGGTTTGGATGTGGCAAATATCTGGTCTGAATTGCTTAAGGATTTTCATCGCTTTAGGAGAACCGAATAACGAGATGACATACCCGTAAAGACGCTTAAAACGAATTCCCTTCAAACGAATGATGGAGGAAGAATAATCGGATTTATGACCATTTATAGAGTTGCTGGTTAAAACCATGGCCTCATCGCCGTGATTGGTTAAGGTCTTATAAAGATTCCCACAAGAAGTGGCAACCCCGTTGATATCTGGGCTGAAAGTATCGGAAAAAATAACGATTCTCATTTCGCTTGGCCTTCCTCATCTTTCTTTTTCCTACGACTCTTTCGTTCTTCGGACTTTTGCTTCATTTTCTCTTTGACCAACTGACGATTGATCTGTTTGGTTTCGTAGGCTTCTTCAACCTCTAACTTACGAATTTCATAAGTCTCATGCTGAACGGTGACGAAGTTCTTTTTGGAAGCGTTTTGGTATTCCTTGGATGGGCTGACTTGGCAACCGATGGAAACAAAGCCGGTGATGATAACCAATAAGTGATAGGTGATAGCCCTCCAAAGAATCTGAGTAGCCGAAAGGTTAGCCTGAAGGTCACGGATGACGTTGCCAGCAGAATCGTAAGTCGGGAAGAACACCGACTGATAAATAAGACCGTAGAACAATTCGGAAACACCGGCCGCGCCAGGAACCGGGAACAAACCCGTGACCATTTGGTGGAAGGCCGATAGGAAGGTGGTGTCCGCAAAGTTCTTGAAGGTGAAATCTCCCGTGGCCTGGAAGGCTGAGGCTGCGAAATATGGGAAGGAGAACTTAACGAACAACATAAGTTGCATGATTATGGAAATCAAAATAGCCACCGGAATATTGGTCTGAAGTCGCTTCAATTCGATTTT
>CAYPED010000034.1:0-7515 GCA_964409745.1 uncultured Staphylococcaceae bacterium
CGTCCAAGATTCTTATGTCGTTGGTTGGTTATCGAGGCAATACTCAACCGCGGTCTCCACTTTCACCAAGACCCCTGATTATGTCAAACACGGCAAGCACGCCTTATTGACCGAATACTTCACCTTGTTGATTGCCGAAGTGTTGGCTTTAGGCATCTATTACATTTTGTTGCCATTAGTCTTAAAGAGAGGCTGCACCCCATTCAAATTGGTCTTCAAGATGGCCATCGCCGATAAACATGGATTGAACATGGCCAAGAAGTCGCAAATATTGCTGAGATACCTATTGATTGTCGTCATCAACTTCATGATCCCGACCCTTTGGTACTTCTTCATGCCATCTTCCGTCGGCTATTTGGCGATGATCTTCCCATTGGCCACCATCATGACCATGGGCCTTACCCAGCATAATACCGGCATCCATGACTTAGCCGCCCAAACCTATTTGGCCGACTTCAGAGACAGACGTTTGGTCTTAAATAAGAACGACACCTTATTGGGAAACGAACCAAAGGACAACGCCAAAGCCAAATAAACCAAACATCATAAGAAAGCGCATAAAAGCGCTTTTTTATTTCATATACGTGCGTAAGAGCCGAAAATAGGCTTGTACTAAAAAAGGAGTAACAAACTTATGGCATTAGTAACCACCAAAGAAATGTTTAAAAGAGCCTATGGAGGCGGATACGCCATCGGGGCTTATAACGTCGATAACCTCGAGACCTTCCAAGCCGTCATTCAGGCTGCGGTCGAAACCAAATCCCCAATCATCATCGCCATCACCGAAAACGTCATCAAATACTTCGGCATCACCTATTTGCGCGCCATCGTCGATAGTGCCGTCAAAGACACCGGCGTCGAAATCGCTTTGCATCTTGATCACGGCAAATCCGTCGATATCTGCAAATATTGCTGCGACAATGGCTTCACTTCCGTCATGATCGACGCTTCGGCCCTTCCGTATGAAGACAATATCAAAGCCACCAAGGAAGTCGTTGAATACGCCCATGCCAGAGGCGTTGTCGTCGAATCCGAATTGGGCGCCATCGCTGGCATCGAAGATGGAGAGGTCACTGGAGACAAATATGGCGTCTTCACCCATCCAGATCAGGCCGTTGACTTTGTCAAACGCACCGGCATCGATAGCTTAGCCATCGCCATCGGCACCGCTCACGGCGCTTATAAATTCAAGCCAGGAACCAACCCGAAACTCCGTTTGGATATCTTGGATGAAATCACCGAGAAACTTCCAGGCTTCCCACTTGTCTTACATGGTGCTTCCTCCGTCCCGCAGGATGCGGTTGCCAGATTGAATAAGTTTGGTGGACAGATGCCAGCCGCCATCGGCATCCCTGACGATATGCTTCGCGAAGCTGCTAGACGTGGCGTTTGCAAGATCAACACCGGTACTGACTTACGTGTCGTCTTCACTGGTTCGATCAGAGAATTCTTCATCGAGCAGCCAAAGGAATACGAAATCCGCAAATACACCACTCCGGCCAGAAACGATGTTTGCAAACTCATCAAGAACAAGATGGAGAACATCTATGGTTCCGCCGGCCACGCCGTCGAATCCAAATAAGATATAGGCCAGACTAGTCTCTGGCCTTTCTTTTAAAGGAGGTCAACTATGTACGATTATCATGAACTAGGTTTCGTTAATACCAAGGAAATGCTGCTTAAAGCCTATAAGGAAGGCTACGCCGTCCCGGCTTTTTATCCTATTTCCATTGAACAGATGAATGCCATAACCGACATCGTTATCGAAAACAACTCACCTCTTATCGTTTTGGCCTCCTCCAACTTGGAACACCAACTTGAACCAGAGATGTTGGTCCATATGGTTCAAGGAGCCGTGGATAGAATTAAGCACGCCGGGAAGAACCTTCCAGTCGCTTTGCATTTAGACCATGGCAAATCTTATGAAGCTTGTGTGAAAGCCATCAACAATGGTTTCTCTTCCGTCATGATTGATGGATCGATGCTGCCTTTTGAGGAGAACATCAATTTAACTAAGAAAGTTGTTGAATACGCTCATCAAAGAGGCGTAACCGTCGAAGCGGAGTTAGGCACCCTAACTGGCGTTGAAGAAGATGGAGGAGAAGAAATTCAAATCTCTAAGTACACCAATCCGCAGAAAGCGGCTGAGTTCATCAAACGCACCGGCTGTGACTCTTTGGCGGTCTCGGTTGGAACTTGTCATGGCTTAGTCAAAATGATTCCGAATGAAAATGGAGAATTGCCACCTTTGGCCCACGATATCTTGTCAGAGATTGCCAAATTGGTTCCTGACTTCCCATTGGTCTTGCATGGTTCATCCAACATTGACCCAAAATATGTTCAGATGATTAACGAACACGGCGGCAATATCCAAAAGACCGTTGGCATCCCTGATTCCGAGATTGAAAAAGCCGCGAAAGGCTCAATCTGTAAGGTCAATATCGCCACCGATGGTTGGATTTGCGCCTTAGCCAATACCCGCAGGATATTGGATGAAAGAAAAGACGCGATTGATTCTCGCGTCTTCCAACTTAAAAATAGGGAATATCTCAAAGAGCTTTACGCCCATAAGATTAAGATACTTGGTTCCAAAGATCGTTATTAATCAATAAAGCCGTAATGTTTTAAGGCGTAAGTAACGCCTTGTTCATCGCATGGGGTGGTCACGAATTCGGCCACCTCTTTTACGTCAGGCGAGGCATTGCCCATCGCGATTCCGTGATTATCCCTAATCATGGTTAGGTCATTGCCTGCATCGCCGAAGCAATAGACATCTTCTTTCTTGATGCCTAAATGCTTTCTGAGGTTCTCGACTTGGAAGCCTTTGTCCGAGCCTTTATGGAGAATTTCAATATAGCAAGGATCCGATCTGTTAATGGTGTAGGTCTCTAATTCTTCTTTGGTGAATTTGATGTTCTTGGACACTTCAGGAGCCGCGCCTAAGATAACCTTAAGAAGAGGAATCTCTAAATCAGCAGGTTTGCCTTCCTTTGGAACGAAGGTGAATCTTTCTTTTGGGATGCCACACAACAAAGTCTCGATTTTGGTGCATGGGCTTTCTTCGTAGATTACCAAGCCAGACTTGGTATCATAACCATAAGTGATTACTTCGGTGTCTTTATATTCATCGTAGAAATGATATAGATCACTTAAGGTGAGGCCGTTCTGATTGATGAAGGAGCCGTCCATATTGTAGGAAGCCGCCCCATTGGCCCCGATAAGGTATTTGTTTGGGCTATCAACGAACAAATCAATGAGATATCTAATCGAGCAGTATGGTCTGCCAGAGGCAATGACCACCGCATCTCCGTTCTTTAATAACTTAGAAATAGATTCTATATCGATAGGGGATATATTCATTTTGCCCCTTGGAAGCAAGGTGCCATCAATATCAAAAACAAATAAACGCATATTAAAGTTTCCTCCAATCCGCTGGGCTAGAAAAAGTCATATCCGACAAGGAAAGAAGTTCCTCGTTGTATTTGCCATAGCCATACAAGCACAAGCCCACTTTGATGCCGGCGTTTTTGCCGGTCATCGCATCAGGATAAGAATCGCCAATCATCAAGCATTCTTCCGGCTTGAGATTATATTTGGCCATCGCATTCAAAATGATGGCAGGATTTGGTTTTGGGGCCACTCCATCCTTTTGGCCATCCACCGACACGAAATCGATGCTTGGCAATACTTTGGCGATTATCTGTTTGGCTAGCTTATCTGGCTTATTGGTGCAGATGAATAACTGATACTTGGTTTGGAGGTATTTAAGGGATTCCTCGCAGCCTGCAAATGGATAGGTATTCCTTCTTTGATAGGCTTCATAGGTAGGGAGATAGTTCTTTTTAAGGGTTTGGAAGTTAACTTCGTTATCTAAAGAGCCCAACGCTTTGTGCATTAGGGCATCTGCGCCGTTTCCAATGAAGTTTAGAACATCTTTACGTTCGTAGGCCAAATCGAGCCCAGAAACCTTCAGAGAATCATTTAAGGCGTCCTTTATGTCCCTTATTGTATCCAATAGGGTTCCATCTAAATCAAAGAAGATTGCTTTTAACATGGCTATATATTATGCCAGCCTCTTTTATTTGGTAAATAAAAAGCCCTTCCACTGATTGATGGTTAACCTACCAATTTGAAATTCTTTAAATCCGAAACAGTGGAAATTTTCTCGATCTTTTGCAAATATAAAGATAGATATATGAAGAAGCGCGGCCCGAACACAATAACGAAAAAGAAATCTTTGCGTGCTGTTTTCGGAACGCTTATGGTCGTGTTTGCGGCGTGTTGTACTAGTTGCCAAGTCAAAGATGGCTTTGTTTTCTCTTCGCTCAATGAATGGACTGAAGAAATTATGCTCGGAATAAAAACCGAAAGAAAGCAAAAAGACAAAGTAGTTTTAGACATATACGCCGGACATTGGGACAACTTTTCCGAAAGATTTTATTTGGGGGCTTACAACGTCGACCCAGAGAAAACAACTTTTGCAATTCAGGTTTCCATAAGAGACAACGACGGAGCGTTCTATTCGGATTTCAATAATCCTGTTCAGGACTTTTTGGATAACGATAAATACTTGGCTGAGCTTAAAGGAAAGAGACTTATTTTCAGATATTCCTACCAACAAGAAATAAATTTAGATGAAATACCTCTGGAAAAGGGAATTATTTTTGCTTCCCTTTATTTTGTTTCCAAAGACACCATGGAGATGTTAGAAGGAACCAACTGCAGTACCTACTCTGCTCATTTGTTTTTCTCAAAAGCAAACAATGAAATAACTTTTTCTAAAAAGGAATTTACTTCCAATTCTTAACACATAGGAGGTTTTAATATGAAATCATTTGCGACTGTGGCTTTGATTATTTGCGCCACGTCAATTTTTGGCTTGCCCACAAGCTTTAATGACAACGGTAGAAATGATTGCATTGTTGGTGTTAGTCAATTTGCTAAGCACAATAGAGCAAACGCAGTCTATGATGATCCTTCTATAATCGGTGCAGCCATTGAATGTCTCGATGCCGAAAAGACAATAAGCGCAAACTATGCAAATTTTCGATTTTCCAGCGAGGCGGAAATAACGAGTATTGTGTGCGAAACATTCAATCAACTAGCAAGCTGGAACTATGTCGAAAATGAAATTGTTTGTAATCTATCTAACATAATCGCAAATGGAAAAACGACTTTGGATTTTTACTCCAGTGGTGTGCTTATTGGTTCTTATGCGCTTTATTTCGCCGAAAATACATCAGGAATAATCTATTCATCAGGCCTTTCGCTCGATGAGGCCAAAAGAAACGCTGGGATAAGTTTAAACTACGATCTTATAGATGAAACCGAAGAAGAAGCCGAAGACTCGATACACCACCCGGTCCATTCACAAGCGCCAAGCACATCCGGCAGTATCACCGGCACCTTTCAATGGCAGGACGACCAAGGGCTGACTCATCCTCTTGTTGGCGCAAGGGTCAAGCTAAGGATTGTCGGTAGTGGTTGGGATTCAACTGCATATGCAGACCAAAATGGCGATTATTCATTTGAATACATAGGAGTCAAATATAATGGGTCCGGAAAGCCAAAAGTGACACTATACGCAGATGATGGCGGAACCATCAATGTGAAGAAAAGCGGCACCTATGCAAAAACGCATGAATTTGAAACAATAGGAGGAAACAATTCATATTCCTATGTGTTTTCTCCTACAAACGATGGTGATATGGGCAAAGCCATCATGATTTTTCAGGCCGCCAAATTATATTCAGATCATATCAAAGAACTAAACAATAACAATGCGATTACAAAATGTTCATTCGTTTATCCATCCAACAAGTCAAAATGCAAATATTACAACAACGTCGTATATATTACCGGAACACCTCCGAAAAAATCGTTTCCAAACTCGTACGCCTCGTGGGATATGATTGGCCATGAATACGCGCATCACATTCAGGAACAATTCGATATAGCGAATAGTCCTGGCGGCACACATACAATCGGAACCAATCTAATAGACCAATTATGTAAAACCAATGCCCTTACTCAAGCAAAGAACAAGGCCTTGAGACTTTCTTGGGGAGAAGGCTGGGCTACATATTGGTCAATCGTCGCCCAGCAGTCGTTCCCCGATGAGTTCAAAACGATACGCACGGTAGGCAATACCGATTATTCGGCGTACAACGGCGTTGATTACAAACTAGATGTCTATATTGATAGATCTAACGGCGAAGCTAGTGAACTTGCTGTTCAAAAAACATTATTCAAGCTCTATTTCGCCAAGACGGACGAGTACGATAGGTTCGCCCTTGGCGAGGAAACCCTTTGGGACATAGTCGTCGAGAAAAAGCCGACCACACTGTGCGAATTCATTCAAGACCTCTACGATGATGGCTACGACAAGCACGAATTGGGCAAATTGCTCGGGCAATTTTCCATTACACCCTTGTATTTGGAAATTAAGAACGATTATTTGGACAGATGTCCGACTTTCTCATGGCCGACCGACTCAGGCAGCACGAATTTGCCTTATGACAGCTTTGATCTCGTCTTCACCACCCCGAGCGGCGTCGAGTTCATGAGAAGGGCAGTCACCACTTCCAATCCGAAGACCGCGACATACACCCTAACGAGAGATGAATGGTCCACCGTGATTTCGGCGAGAGGGACAAAATACGGCGTCTATTTGATAGCCAGACAAACCCATTCGCCGTCCACCGGCGATTACTATTCGGAGCTATTTTGGTTTGATGAGCCGGACGATTTCGCTGACAAGGTGCAGATAAAGCCGAACGAGTGGGGATTCAAGCCTCAATACTTCTTCGAGACCAATAAGGAAAATCAAACTTCCACGCCTATAACAGACCATGGATTGACCATAACCCACGACAGGCTAAGATGCGGCTATATCGAGAATTCGTACGTCATCCTCTCGCCGAGGAGGCAGGGAGCGGGCCGAGCTTACTTCACGATGGACTTCAGCCAGGCCGTCTATTCTTATATGTTTGGGATAACCCTATGGAGCGATTCCGAGTACCTGAGCACGAATGATTCCACGGCGGTAGTCGAATGGAAAGACCAAAACGGCGTTTGGCATGAAGATATGGACTTGCTAAGTGATCCGCCTAACGGCTTATCGACGAGGGACCAGCAGGTCGACAGATACCAGTTCGCCCACACGGAAGGGATATATGGCCTGAGGTTCGTGGCGACGTCTTCCGCCATCGGCGACAGGAACAAAGGAAGATTGTGTCTGGACGACATCGTCCTCAACACGAACGCAAACGACCTCTGGTTCATATCTAAGTTTTATCAATAAAAATCACAATCTCATTAAAAGATTCTATTTTAATGATTTTATTACACGACTTATTCTTTGAAATAAAGATGCGTAATTAGTTCGGAATTGTCAGTTTTATCCAACACATATATATAAAATAAAAACAGCCCAATCCCTACAAAAAATCCCGTGTTATAACGACTAACATGGGAATAATTGTTATCTATTTTCCAACACTTCAAGCTCAGGCT
>CAYPED010000035.1:0-7415 GCA_964409745.1 uncultured Staphylococcaceae bacterium
CTTGTTCCCGGAACGCAAATACCATAATTTAGGCGCATTGTCTTCGGCTTTGGGTCTTGAGACATATAACAACGAAGAAGCTCACCGCGCCGACTTCGACGCCGAGGCTCTATCCTATGTTTGGGCGACTATCCTTACTCGTTTGGATGGAGATAGTACCCTCAAACACGAAGACTTGTTGAAACTTCGTTTTACTGAAGCCAATTTCCCAGGATTGAGCGGAGAAGAATTAGAGAAGAAAATCAAGAGCACTGTCTCTTCCTTCTATAAAAATATCCGTCCTAACCACGTCATTGCGTTGGTCAAAGATGAACAGGGACTCAAGGATTTATATGAATTGGTCTCATTGTCAAACACCGAATATTTAGCCGACGTACCAAAGATTCCTAAGCACATTTTGGCCGAACACCGCGAACATCTTTTACTTGGCTCCGCTTGTTGGAATGGCGAAGTTTTCGACACGGCCATGTATTCTGGCTACGAAAAACTTAAGGAAGTTGTTTCTTATTACGATTACATCGAAATCCAGCCAATTGATATCTATTCCTACCTCATTTACACCGATGATGTAACCGAAGAACGTCTCCATCAACTGCTCGACATGATCATCAAAGCCGCCGATGAGATGCATGTTAAGATCGTTGCGACTGGAGACTGCCACTATGTCGACCCAGAAGGCAAGATTGCCCGCGACGTCTTTATCGGCACCAAGGCTATCGGCGGTGGACGCCACCCTTTAAATCAGCCTTTCAGAGACAAACTCCCAGAATTCCCGAATCCAGACCAACATTTCCGCTCCACTAGAGAAATGCTTGATTCATTCAACACATGGATTCCAGAACGTTCTAAAGAATTCGTTGTCACCAACTCCAACTGGATCGCCGATCAAATAACGACCGTTTATCCAATCAAAGAAGGTACTTTCGCTCCAAATGCTAACCTTCCAGGTTCTGACAAACTCTTAAGAGAACTTTGCTATAAGAACCTCGAGAAGTATTACGGACCAGACCCAGATCCAAAGATTAAAGAACGTCTGGACAAGGAACTTAACGGTATCATCAACGGTGGTTATTCCGTCATTTATTGGATCGCCCATAAAATCATCAACAAAGCGGACTCCGATGGATACTTCGTCGGTTCCCGTGGTTCCGTTGGCTCTTCCTTTGTTGCCACTATGGCCGACATCACCGAAGTCAACCCGCTAGAACCACATTATCTCTGCCCGAAGTGCAAACATTTTGAATGGAGCACGGATCCAAAAATCCGCTCTGGTTTTGACCTTGAAGATAAAAAATGTCCAGTTTGCGGCACGTTAATGGAAGGAAATGGCCAGAACATTCCTTTCGAAACCTTCTTGGGATTCAACGCCGATAAGACACCAGATATCGACTTAAACTTCCCTCCAGACTATCAGGCGGCCGCCCATAACTATACCCGAACTTTGCTCGGCCCGAAGAACTGCTTCCGTGCCGGTACTATCCAAACCGTTGCCGATAAGAACGCTTTCGGTTACGTCCGTGGATATTTCGAAAGAAAGGGTATAGATCCAGATTCCATTCCAACTGCTAAGGTGGCAATGATTGCCGACATGTGCAAGGGCGTCAAACGCACCACTGGCCAACACCCAGGTGGCATTGTTGTTATTCCAGCCGACATGTCTGTCTATGATTTCACCCCGTATCAGTACCCAGCTGAAGATATCGAATCTGACTGGTTGACCACCCACTTTGACTTCAACTCCATGCACGACGAAGTCCTTAAGTTGGATTTATTAGGACAGCTCGAACCTTTGGTTCTTCGCAAGATGGCTTTAAGCTCGGGCATGCCATTTAAAGACATCCCGATGAACGATAAGAAAGTCTTATCCTTGTTCTCCTCGCCTGATGCTCTTAATTTGGAGACCAATCCGCTTAACTTCCAAACTGGTGCAATGGCCATTCCGGAATTCGGAACTTCCTTCGTTCAGGGCTTGTTGCAAACCGCGAAGCCAAAGACTTTCAATGACCTTCTGGCTATTTCAGGATTATCCCACGGCACCGACGTTTGGACCTTCAACGCCGAAGATTTGATTAAGCAAGGCAAAGGCGATATCACGACTGTTATCGGCTGCCGTGACGATATTATGCGTTACCTCATCGAAATGGGTTGTGACCGTCTTGAATCCTTCAAGTTCATGGAAACCGTCCGTAAGAACAAAGGACACGCTAATCGCGCCAAAATCGAAGAAAAAGTCGGAATGTTACAAGAACACGGTGTCCCAGAGTGGTACATCGAATCTTGCAGACGTATCCAATATTTGTTCCCAAGAGCCCACGCTACGGCCTATGTTATTAACGCCGTCCGTAACGCTTGGTACAAGTTATACAAGCCTCTTCACTTCTATGGTGTCTTCCTTTCCGACCATATCGATAAGTTTGAAGTAAAGACAATGGTCAAAGGCTTGGATGCCGTTGTCCAAAGAGTCAATGTCTTGGAAGCTAGATCCAACAGCCGTGTCGAGAAGCTCTCCGAAAAGGAAGAAGAAATCCTTAAAGGCTTGAAGGTCTGCGTCGAGTTCTTGGATCGTGGCTTCACTTTCCATAATATCGATATCTATAAGTCCGCGGCCCACGACTTTGTCGTCGATGAAGAAAATAACGCTCTTTATCCGCCATTTACCGTTATTGACGGCCTTGGATTAAGCGCGGCTGAATCGGTAGTCAAAGCCAGAGAAGATGGCGAATTCATCTCCAAAGAAGATCTTAAAAAGAGAACTTCCTTATCCGAAACCAACATCAATGATCTCAGCGATGCTGGGGCCTTAGATGGCATGGGTGAGAAGGATCAATTGTCTCTCTTTGATTTCTTCGATTGTTAGTGATATATTTACGACTGCGATTTAATCGCATCGGGACGTAGCACAGTAGGTAGTGCGCCTGGTTCGGGACCAGGAGGTCACGAGTTCGATTCTCGTCGTTCCGACCATATCGTAATATAGGCATGTCGTGAGGCATGCCTTTTTTAATCCCAAAAAGTGACCTCGGTGTTATACAATATCGGCATGAACAAAGTTCAGATTTATTACGCGAAGATAAAATCTTTCAACAGTGAAGAATTTGTCCACATTGTTGAAAACTTGCCAGATGTTAAGAAAAACCAGCTTATGTCGTTGCGTCTTGAAAAGGATAGGAACGCTTCATTGTCGGCTTATCTTCTATTGAAGAAAGCTTTAAAGGCAATCGATATCGAAATCAGCGATTACGAATATGTGATTGGCGAGAAAGGTAAGCCTTCGTTGTTTTACTGCCCATATCAATTTTCAATCAGCCATACCGATGGTCTATGTGTTGTTGCTGTAAGTATTGACGAGGTCGGTGTTGATGTCGAAAAAATCAAACCGTATAAGCTAAAAATCGAGCGGATCTTCACTCCTTTGGACTGTGAGCTCATCGATGGTTCGGAGCAAAAAGATAAGACTTTCTATCAAATTTGGACTTCTAAAGAAGCTTATGTTAAAGCGTTGGGAACTGGATTATCCACCCCGTTCAATTCTTTTGAAGTTTTGAACTTAAACGGAAAACATTTGGTTCATTTCGAAATCGAAGATTATATGCTTAGCGCCTATACGAAAGCCTGCTCCGAATTCGAGGAACCAAAAGAAATCATTCTTTAGCAATTGCTACTTAACGAACTCTTTGATGGCATCGGCCATGGCTTTTGGCTGGTCGGAGACTGGACTATGTCCAGAATCTAATTCCACAAAAGTAAATTTATTTGGATCTCTGGTTTTGAAATAGTCGTAGTTCTCATGCTGGTTGAACCATGGGATGGCTAAATCATGAGTTCCCCAAATAAGCAAAACTGGCTGGTCGATTTTATGAATTTTTCCGTTGCCTGAGGCATACAAACTCGGGGTATCGGAAATATTGAAGGTCGATAAAGCCCAATAAGATTCAGGCATGCATTTTTGCTTGCAGGTTTCTCTTAAGAAAATGAGATTGTCTTCTTCGTTTGGATGATGACCGGCAGAATAAATGAGTTTGTCCCAAAGACCGCCCATATGTTTGAAGTCATTGGTCTCAGCCCAAATGCCAGTTATCTTCAATGGCAAATCATTAGCCATTTCTTCTTGGGAGGCGTAAGTTACGCCGTAAATTGAAGCACCCTTATCATCACGCTTGAAATATGGATGACCTCTAAATGACAATGGGTCGATAAGAATTAATTTCTTAACGATATCATGCCGGTCTGCCGCTAAATCCATAACTGCAGCTCCTCCGGTGGACCATCCGCCAACGGCTATAGGCCTAATATTTAAAATGTCGCAGAATTCCTGAATCAATTCATTCCATTCGGAAACATGTTTGAATGGCTTGACGTTATAGGTGGTGTCCCCGTAACCCCTCATATCTGGAGCGATGACTCTGAAGTCTTTCTCTAAATATTCAATGAGCGGGGTGTAGTGGATAGAACTAGACTGATTTCCGTGAATTAACAGGATGATTTTATCGGAGTTGCCGACGTCTAAATAAGCAACTCGCTCATTGGCTTTCGGAAGGTCAATGAAATGTTTTTCGTAATGCTTCATGGATAAATGATAGACCGAAAAGCCGTTTAAGGACACAAATGAATGGGCTTTCTTATAAGAAACTACCCAATTTAAGGCAAAGAGAAGTATAATATTTTCTTCGATGAGGAGGTAAAGCCAATGATTACTTTAGGCAATATCGTAACCATCGATCAGAAGATCGCTGAATGGTTCAATAACAACTTCTCCACCACCCCACTCCCAGACGGGCAATGGAGTTATGGAAACTTAGTCCTTTGTTTGATTGCCATCTTGCTTTGTACCTTGTTAACAGGCTTGATTGGTATGGAACGTGAGAGACGTAGAAGAAGTGCCGGTCTCCGTACCCATTTGTTGGTCGGTCTTGGCTCTTGCATCGTCATGATTATTTCCATCTATGGTTTCCCTCTCTCCGATTATCAACGTGATGCCGCTCGTTTAGCCGCTCAAGTCATCGCTGGTATCGGTTTCCTTGGCGCGGGCACCATTATGCATAACCGCGCTGGCGTTTCTGGCTTAACCACTGCGTCTTCCGTTTGGTCTACCATGGCCGTTGGTCTTGCATGCGGCTCGATGAACTTCATCCTCGCCATTGTGGCCACGATTATCATCCTCTTCGTTCTCATCTACTTCCGTAGAGCCGAAGAAAAAATCTCCGCTGTCTCGCCAATCTTCGTAATTGTCGCTCCTGCCGATCAGCCTTCATTAACCAATCTTAATAAGATTGCCGAGGAAGAAGGTTGGCAGCTCTCTAGAGTTACTTCCCGTTTGATCGAAAGCTCCGATAACCAAGGCGCTCTCGAAATCAGTTTCGTTGTCACCGCCAACGATAAGAGAAAGCTTGATAGAAACCAAGTCATGACTACCATTGACTCGAAGATGACCCTCATCAGCATTCTCCCGGTCGAAAATATGTAAAATGCCTCTTAGGAGGCTTATGTCGCCGTAGCTCAGCTGGATAGAGCAACTGCCTCCTAAGCAGTAGGTCAGCCGTTCGAATCGGCTCGGCGACGCCACTATGCTAATTAAGGTCCGCTTGTCGGGCCTTTTTCTATGAAAGTAATATCATTGACTTGACAACGAGCCTCTCAATGAATATATTTTTCAGTGCGCTAAGCGCAGAGTTTGGGGCGTTAGCTCAGCTGGGAGAGCGCCTCCATGGCATGGAGGAGGTCGAGAGTTCGATCCTCTTACGCTCCACCAAACTTGAAAATCAACCGTCCGAAAGGGCGGTTTTTTCTTTGTTCCTATTCATACCAAATCTTTGAAAATACGAAGGCCTAGTCTTCGTATCGAGTAATATTTCATGCCCAAAACGGGATAGCGGGCGTATATAATAGGCGCATGAAGAAAAAGGGTGTGAAGAAAGGTTTCTGGCGAAAGTTTTTCGCTTGGTGTTTCTTTACGGCCGCTTGTGTTGGCTATGGGGTCATTATGTATGAGGCCGCTCAAGATGGAGCGACTTCATCCCAACATAGCGGAACCATCGGCGATATGGTGCCAGACGATGTGGTGGACGAAGTTTATGACAATGAGAACGTTATCGCTATCAAAGACTTCTCGGTCTCTCTTTCGCCTTCTCAAAACGAGTATTCCATCGGCGATGTCATCGAATATTCATACACATTTGATCCCGAAAACACCACTTACAAAGATATTGATGTGGTGGCTTCACCTGAGTCTTCTGTCTCGATTAATAATGGCAAAATAACCTGTTTAGAGGAGGGGACGACAGCCATTACATTCACATCGGCCAAAAATGAAAAGCTTAAAAAGACGATAGCCTTTGACATAAGTCCAATCATCGGAACAGGTTTGGAAATCGGCTCCGATTTAAATATGGTTGTCGGCGATGTCAAAGTCCTCGACCCTATCGTTACTCCAGAGAACACAACCGATAAAAGGATAACTTATTCGTCTTCAGATACTTCTGTGGCTCAAATATCGAACGACGGCGTAATTAAAGCGTTATCCGTTGGAACTTCGGTTATTTCGGCTTCCTTGACGGCTGCTCCGACCATCGTAGATACGATTGAAATCACGGTCAGCAACCAAGTCACGGAATCCAAAGAAGTCACTTATATCAAATTGCCGTCTACAGCTAATTGCTATGCAAAAGAAACATTGACCATAAGCGGGACGTTCACGCCAAAAGTAACATCGTCTTTCGATTTAGCAAAATTATCGGTGGTGGCTTCCGATGAGAAATTAACCATTACCAAATCATCACTGTCTTTAGTCAATGGAACGTTCACGTTGAAAGTCGTATATACGGACTCCACAATCACAGAATCCAAAGACATTAAGTTAACCGCGACTTATGAGGGAACGACCTTAAAAAGCGTATGCACATTGACCGTTTCTCCTTTGCTGGCCCTAAGCACTTCGATGATTTCATCAACCCAAAAAACATCGTATTCAGGATCTATTGTAAGCTTTTCGAACTATCAATCGGAAAACATCGCTGAAAAGATTAAACTAGTAGTAAATTATTTGGATACCGATGTGAAATCGACTCCAAAGGCGTTTGATACCGCCAATGTAAAATGGCTTGCTCCATCATCTTTGAACATCGTTAGTTTTACTTATAAGACGGCCACTTTGGAACCAGTTGATAAGACGGTGGCTCTAGATGATGCCGAAGTGTATTTCTATCCGAATGTGAATAGCGAAGAACATATCACCTACAAAGTAAGCTACGCCCTGTTTACGGACGAGACATCAATAACCGGCATTGAATCGCCACTACTTTTTGATGGAATGAATTTGTCAACGGATTGCATGTTTTCCAGCAAAGTAAAAGCCTCTTTAACCTTGTCTGGCTCAACAGCGCACAGCAACATTCTTTCATCCACTGGTTTCAATGCGG
>CAYPED010000036.1:0-7414 GCA_964409745.1 uncultured Staphylococcaceae bacterium
GGAGCCGATGAATTCGAGATAGTCCTTGCCGGTCATCATTTCATAGGCGGTTGGTTCGGAAGAAACGTAACCGATGCATTTTTTGGCTTCCAATGGCTTTTCGTGAATGTCGTTGTTACAGACATAAATCTTGCCGGAAGTTGGTTCTTTCAAGCCAACGATGCAATCAATGGTGGTAGATTTACCGGCGCCGTTCTTACCGATAAAACCAAAGACTTCGCCTTTATGGACTTCGAGATTGATACCCTTAAGAACTTCTTTGGCCCCGTAGGACTTCATCAAATCTTCAACCACCAAAACATTGTTAGGATCTTCGGATGGTAAAAGCTCTTTAGGCTCTTCGTCGGTTTCGACTTCAAGCAG
Source organism: uncultured Staphylococcaceae bacterium (assembly GCA_964409745.1). Lineage (GTDB taxonomy): Bacteria > Bacillota_I > Bacilli_A > RFN20 > CAG-826 > UBA4951. Next base: position 364 of record CAYPED010000036.1, read on the forward strand.
TTGTTCTTCTTGCTTAATTTCTTCTGCCATTATTCTTTCCTCCTTCCAATGCTGGTCAACCAAACTAGGTCGCGGTTGTATTGCGGATAGACCGAGTAGGCGGTTCCGCATTTGGCGCAGATATAATTAACGCCGGTGTATGAGATGTCCTCGCTTCCGCAGAACGGACAACGGTCGTGATATAAGCCAATCGATGATTCGAACAACATCATCATCGAGGCTAGGACGTTACGGATTAGGACCGCCCCATCCTTACGATAGTAAGAGAGGTTTACGACGTCCGCGAATCTCTTAAGGACGTTCTTGGCGGTTATAAGCAAGACATCGTCATATCCTGGTTTGGAATCGATGATGGCTTGGATCGTCTTCTCGTTCCTTTCGGTGTAGGAGTGGCTGACCACGAGATAGTAAGTTGCCTTTCTCTTCTCGTTGTTTTTGCGTTTGCCGCCCATATAGAAGACTTTGCATTCAATCCCGTGATTCTCTCTGTCTAATCGGAAGATGAAGGAGAAATTGTCTTTTCTGACTCTTAGGGACTGCATATCGACATGCCCATATTCATCAATCATGATGGATGGGCTGTTATCAGGTTCCATCAACTCCGTGGTAGCGAAGTATTTGGCAAATCCTGTGACGACGTAGTTGTAATAGAGCTCATCGTTCTTGCTATCGTCGTTCTTATCTTTGTAATAAGAGACGTGCATCTTATAACAATAGTTATATTTAGGATCGTGGATGAGGATGTTGGTTGGGATAACCGAACGATTGAACTTCTTATTGGAAGCGAGTCGATAAAACTCGGTTCCTTTAAGGTTTTTCAATCTCTTCTCAAGCTTCCTTACCAATAAGAGCAATTCGTCTCTCTTCTCGGATTCGGAAGAAATCATAAACGGGGTATAAGGGGCCTTTGATTTAGCGAAGTCCTTGAACATGGACTTCTGACCAAAGGTCTTATCGGTTCTTTCGAAGTGTTCTTGCAAGGATTCAACGAGTGGGGCGATGTCGCTTAGGATTAAATCGACATCTTCCGCCAATTCATCGATGAACATGCAGATGAACTGGTTCTCATAGGTGTTGACGGTGTCGATATTCTCCAAGGTATGGACATATTCAGGAGACATCTCTCCGTGTTTGGATTTCCATAATTTAGGATCTCTCATCGTTTCCGAGAAAGAATCGTGAGATAAGGCACCGGATAATTCGGCGCGGATAATGACTTCTTCGGTCGTGACTTTGATGTGAGGATTATCGATGATGGCCATGATCTTATCGGTAGCCAAGCGAATTCTTTCCGCATGGGCTAATTGTTCCTCGCAGTCGAAGTCCACGCTGAAAGAGAAGGAAGCCTTTTTGAATTCATCGGAATAGATCTTTAAGCCAGCTCCGATGACATTCTTAAGGGAATCGGTGAAATCTCCTAAAAATGATTGGGAAACCTGTTTCTCTTTCATGCGTGTACGTGTGTGCCTTTATTTAGGTAAATACGCTTATAACTTGCGCAATAAGCGGTCAATGGTATGGTTGGTCTCTGGGAATTTGCCATCGCCATAGGTCTTGGCAATCAAAGACTTAAGGTTCATTAAGCCTGGTTTGATGTAGTCTTCGAAACGGCCATCGAGTTTGGCGACGACCTTACGAGAGAACATGAAGTCCAAAGCATCTTCCTTGCTGCCACCGCATTCGACGAAGACTGGAACGAAGTTCTCAATCTGGTTCATGATACGGTTGCCGTAAGTGATGTCGAAGGTGTCATAGGCAAAGTCGGCCAAGATACGGAAATTATTCATATCCTTGCTGGACATCTTGTTTTCTTCTTTGCCTTTGGCTTCGGCATATAAGGACTGGAGCTTATCGAAAGATAAGGTAATCTTCAAAACCTCACCTTCGACTTCGAATGGTTCGTTGCGGTCATCGAAGTTGATGGTGATGGCACGGTCATAGACCTTATCGGTGATGGTATAGGTGGAATCGTCTTTGTTAGCGGTGCCAATGAAATAAGTGTTGGCAGGAATCTTCAAGATACCGTCTTTTAAGTGTTCTGGAGCTTCGAAATCATACGGGAACTGCATAATTTTGATTTTCCATTCATCGATTGGATATTCCGAAACCGATAAGAAGTCGGCGAAGTAATATTCAATACGGGAGATGTTCAATTCATCCAAAACCATGAAATTCAAATTGGATGGTTTATAGGAATATTCATATAAACGTTTCAAGAATTCGGTTTCGTTGTAACTCTTGGAGAAGTCGTTGTAGTAGCCAAGGATGGAGGTCTTATCTCTCCAAGTGGCCTGGACGGCTTCAAAGAAGGATTTCTCAGAAATGAATTCAGAGAAATAACGGGCCAAGGAAGATTTACCAGTACCGGACAAACCTTCGAGGATGATGAATCTGGAGGCCGCCAAGCCGGCAATGAATTCGCGGATGACGTTCTCGCTATAATAGAGTTTCAATTCTTTGGCTAAGTAGTTTCTGAATTGAGTACATAATTCTTTCAAATTGACGTTATCATCGAACATCTGGTCTCTATAGCCTAAATAGGCATAGTCGACCGAGCATAAACCAGGGAAGACTCTTTCTCTGTCGCTTAAGACAGGGGCGTCAACTCCGATACCGGCTCCGCCCAATCCTCCAACACCGACACCATTGCCGGTAGCTTCGCCGAAGGATTCGGCCAAAGATCCTTGCTCAGCCATAGCTTGAGCAGCTTCTTCCTCTTCTTGTTTTTCTTCTTCAGCGAGTTCGTCGCCGTGTTTGCCGAAGAACCTCCAAGGTTCATCGATGCGTCTGACGTTGACCCATAAGAAGGAAATATTAAGGACCAATAAACCGACAAAGACATAAATCAAACTGCCACAGGATAAAGCTTCAGCGAAGTATAGGTAGCAGTATTTGACCGCGTCGGTATTCCATGGATACAAAGCGACATAAGAGATACCGCCGAAGAAGGCAGTAGATAAGATGATAGTCGCGATATAAATAAGGACGTATTTGGCGGAATTAGCTCTCTTTTCGTAATACATCGCTGTGCGATATTCGAAAATAAGGGCGCTGGTAAGGAACATCGCATAGATGAAGTAGACCACCAATATGACCCACCTTTGCCAGGTTCCATCGATAACGATGTCAAACCCTAATGCGATGCTGAGTTTCTGGATTGGGTTGTTCTTAGCGACAAGACCAATGTCTCTGTCTAAGCAAAGACCGGCGATAATGACAAACGCCGTCCAGAAGAAGACCACGGTAAGGATAAGCAAATTCTTACGCGTGAAATGAGTTCTCTTTTTCTTGCTCATGTTATGTTCTCCGTATCATCAAGGTGATCGAAGAAGGAATCGTAATCCTTTTCCTTTTCGACCTTTGGCTTTTTCCGAGCTTTTTTCTCTTTCACTCGTTTTCTCGAAGGGGCCGCCTCCGCATCAGATTGCTTCTCTGACTGACTTTCACTCGTTAAGTCCGTTGGAGAGAAAGGCTTAACAGGTGATTCTTCTTTTTCGAGCGTTTCCGCTTCAGGCAAAGAAGAACTTGCCTCTGGCTTGGATTCGCTAGTGATCTCTTCTTTAGAATCAGGGATCTTCGCGCCTGCTGATTCTTCGGCGATGGTTTTGTTAACGTCAATGCCTTCAACTAAGAAGGAAGTGACGAACTTGCCAGATTCGAAGACATGGCAGTTTCCGTTAAAGAATATGGTTTCTTTATATTGAGTGACGACAGAGTTCTTGTCGTCGACTTCCGGATTGAAGTTAAGGGTATCGATGAGGAATTTGGTTCTCTCATCAACCGCTTTGGAATATTTATTGCTCAGACGATCGTACATCAATAAGCAATAGACGATGCTGACGATAGTGATGATGCCAGCATTCGATTGGACGAAAATGATGAAGATGCCTAAGTCAGGCACTTTGTGACCGGTATAGTAACCGATTATATCGTCGTAGGTGAGATAACCTTCGTAAAGGTTATTATCATCGTCGATGGAGTTTTTATCCCCTCTGGTATGATAGGCTTTCGTGCCATCGGCCAAGGTTTCGATAACCCTGATACGATGGACGACAACCGTTTCAGAACGGGATTTATAAGCGATGACATCATAGAGTTGGACGTCATCTTCGGAATCATAAGGAGCTAAGCCGATGATATCGTGAGCGTTGAACTGATTGTCCAACTCCTCATCCACCAAATAGGTGTTATTGGAGTTCTTAAGGGACATCGAGTCGGTCGCGATGACAATGAAGGAGGCCTTGCCGAACATCAAGATGTTGTTTGAGAAGCGGCAATACATCGAAAATACGAAAAAGGCGCTGATGGCGCCCATGATCACGTATTCCGTGATTCTAAGGGCCTTTTTTAACCCTCTCTTCGTTTTGTTGTTAGCCTCTTTTTGTTGATAGACGGCTTGCTCGATCAAATCAGCGTCTTCACGGCCGGTCTTCACGTTTTCGATGTTCGTGTAATAGTAATTACGGAACAAGATCGTGAAGACCACCGAAAAGCTGATTACGCATACGAGGGTTACCACCAAAGAAATAATTTCTACTGATGACATAAGCCCCTCCTTTTCATGGTTTTCTTATAAGTTTGTTATAAGTATACCAAACTTAATTAGAAGTGGCTTCAATTAAGAAACTTACGTTCGTATCCGTTGCTTCAGTAATGGCACTGTCGATAGCTTTAATACCGGCAACAGCAGAATCTACTGCCGATTGATCGGAATCGTTGCTAGCGGGGTTAACATTATTGAAAGCAGAACCCCAACTCCAATTGGCCGTAACGGTGACGGTGATGGAGTTGTTATTGATTGCACTTAATTTCACGGAGAAGTCCCCGCCAGTAACGGTTGGGGTTTGATCCGCTGAATAATCCGTAGAGGATGCGGTGAAGAGGGCAATTCTATTCTTACTTGTTTCCGACGGATTTTTAATGTAGCCAGAGGTGGCTAACGAAGTAAGAACCGTTGGGTAAGTAGGAGTAATGAATATCTCCTTCAGCCTTGTGTTTAAACTCTCGCTCGAAAGCGTGAATTGGAATTGAACGCTAAGGTGTTCGACATCGTTGAGATCACCATCTCCGGTATAGCCGGCTTGGATCAAGCCAGTAGTATCTGAAGAGTTAGGACCAAAGACTATATAAGCAGTCGTTGGAGTAGTGGTGTTATCAACTAACGTCTTATCACTCTTATTCTCGGCTTTCGCTTTTCCACACACATTTGTGTACGTTGGAGTCGAAATCGAGATTTGTTCGTTTTGAACGGAGGCGACTTGAACCCCGAGAGTATTTAAGGTTTCGCTATCGCCTCCGGAAATAACCCATGAAGCAAAGCCTACACTACCAACAGAGAGCATTGCGGCGGCAATTACAATAGCGCCTACGGCTTTCTTGTTTTTAATGTGCTTCATATATTAAAAGAATAAATTGTAGGTTTATAACGATTATTAAGCTTTTTCTACAGTTAAATGAAGGGTGAGTTTATTGGAAGAGAAATAATCGGTAATTGCTTTGATTTCTTCTTCCATTTCAGTTTCAATCTCGCCATAAAGAGTAGCATCAGCATTGCTGGCTCTGTCAAAATAGACATTGTTGACATGCTTAGCAAAGGAATTGTCTTTCCAAATACCGCCAATAGCAAAAGAATAAGTAATAGTTCTTTCGGATTTCTTGGTACCAGCCGCAGCACCGGTAACCTCTACCCAAGTTCCAGCATCTTTAACTGTGATGGCGTCGGCGAAAACGGCATAACCATTATCGGTGGAAGTACGGCCGGTTGCCCAATTGTGACCAGTAATATCAGTATGGCAATTATCAATAGTCGCGGCAGGGATGTAATTGCTCTTTTTATCTTTGAATTCGACAGCAACATCTCCTGGAGCACCATACTCAATAGAATAAACAGCAGTTAATTTGACAGTAACATCGAGATCGCGGTCAGAATTTTCAACACGGACCAAACCATCAGTAGAATTTTCGTCAGCAATTTTGATATTAGCGTCGGTCATATCACCAGTGACAGTGATGGATTCATTCTTGACCTGATCAATAGCAACAGTGATTTCGCCATCATAGGTGTTGTTTAAAGCACCGATGACCCAAGTAGCAAAACCAGTGGATAAGAGAGCGATGGAGCCAAATACCATGGCGCCGCCAACTACCCACTTTCTTCTAGACTTTCCATTCATTTCTTTTTTCATATTCATGTCTCCTTTTAAATAGAAAAGTGCCCATATCATCGGCAACGCACACGAAAAAAACAACAAAATGGCGAAAAATAAAAAAAAGTAAAGCAACCATCGAATATATTTTTAAATGAAGCGTTTTGAAAATGCACAATTCAAAATCTAAAAAATCTAACAAATTGAGGTATTTTTTGGCTGTTTTTAAAGTTTCGCAGTTTTTAGTTCGTAAAATTATAACTTTAGGTATTTAATCTTTTTTTCTTTTAGTGTCCAAATTTAAAACTCAAATAAAAATGATTTAAAAAAGTATAGAAAGTTAAATTTTATTTGGTTTTATGCGTGTTTCCACTTTAACTCTGCTTTTTTAAAAAATTGTCATATATTTAATAAAACGTTTTGGTTCGTTTTAAAATCTTTAATTGCTTTTTCAATTTTAATTCATTTTAAAATGTCTTCAAAAACCCTTTAAAAACCCAATAAAGTTCGAAAAATTGCAAAATCTTTAATCCGGTGAAAAAATTGCAGCTTCGAACTTTTAAATTATTCAAAATATAACTTTCTTTAGTATGTATCGAACTTTTTCAATGCTTTTTGAATCCTAATTCATTTTTCTTGAGCTCTAAATTTTCTCAACTTTAGGTTTTTCGTAAAAACGAGCGAGCCAGACCAATGCACAGCACCACTTACGTTGTTATACTTTCACCGTTAATCTCATCGAAAAGTACACGAAATAATTGCTTTCGACGAATGATAATGACCAGAAAGAAGGCCAGAAAAACATTGTGTTACTTTCTCTCTAAACATGCATAAAGAAAAGGGCCTTTTCTGGCCCTAATTTTACATTTGATCTAATTCTTTGCGAATCGCTTCTTCATCTAGGT
>CAYPED010000037.1:0-7254 GCA_964409745.1 uncultured Staphylococcaceae bacterium
CTTCCAACATGAACTTGGCGTAGAAGGATTTCTCCCCGGTTGAGCCCTGAGGGATAGAAGAACATGCGGTCTTATAGTCGGCGTCCGAATACCAACCCAAGAAGTAGTAACCCTTCTTATACGGGTCTTTGAGATTGATGGTTTCCGATACGGCGGTGTAATAACTCGGGTTATCGCTTGGATTCAACGCCCCATCAAGGTAATAAGTAATCGCATATTCGATTGGGGTGACGTCGATATAAAGATCAACATCGCTGGTCACCGTGCAGCCGGTGAAGGACCAAGGGATCTTTTGGCCATATTCCTTGGTGTACCAATACCCGGATTCGTAGCCGTTATAGACATTGAATTCGGCGGGGCTGATTTTATCCCCGTGAGAGACTTTCAAAGTATTTATTTTAATAGGCTCACTGTTATCCTTGACGGCGTAGTACTTGACGGTGTGCTTGCCGACGTTCTTGATGGCTCCGGCGTCAATGGTGTTGCCGTTGCTCATCGTGCAAATCAAATGTCCGTTATCATCGATAGAAACATTGGTGATGGATACTCCAGTGGAACCGGTATCGCCCTTAGCGCCTTTGATGTTGCCTACGCAATCCCAGGTCTCCCCTTTGGCGTACAAATCCCCATTGGAGGTATTGATATAAATATCGCCCTTAACGCCCAAATCTTCAGATGGAGCGCCAAAACCGGTATAAATCTTGCTTCCATCTTCGCCATTGATGCCGTTTTCTCCCGGATCGCCTTTTTGACCGGTGTCGCCTTTATCGCCTTTCTCGCCTTTCTCTGGCTCCGAGCAAGAGGTTAATAAGGAAAAAATCCCTAAAGTGGCCAAAACCAATCGTCCATATTTCATAAAGTGGTCTCCTTAATGTGGTTTCTTGAAGTATAAGGGAGTTTCGAATTATTTAAAGAAATAATCGCATCAAAGATGAATTATCCTTTTTTATATCCTTGCCGATGGCTTTTTGAATGTAACATTCCTTGGCAATCCTCCGATTCGGCCAGCCAATATGCTTAAAACATTTAAAAAAAAGCCATTTATGTGGCACACTATAGACATATCTCAAGGAGACATATAATGAAAAAGAGAACTCTTTTGCCGTTCTTGCTAATCGCCGGCTCATTGGCCGCGCTTACTAGCTGCGGCAATAACCAAGAATGCTCGAGCTGCCCGAGTTGCGACGATGGCTCTTCCGCCCCGGCGCACACCCATACCAAAGCGACGGGCTATTCCTATGATGAAAACGGGCACTACCACGCCTGCGAAGGATGCGAAGAAAACATCCGTTTCGACTACGAAGCCCACACCATCGTTGAAAAGGACGGGGTCAAGACCTGCTCCGTCTGCGGCTATATCCCAAATGACAGCATGCATAAAGCCTTTGCTTCTTTGCAAAAAGGCATCAAGGCCTATGCAAGCGACACCACCAGTTCCGTTACTGGCTCGATGACCATGTCCTCGCTCAAAAATGATGCCGCCGTCATGACGGTGGACATCGATGTCAAAACGACCGTCGATGTCGAAAACGCCTCCCTTTATATCAAGCAGACGCAATCGACCAAATATTATGGTTCCGATGGAAACGTTGCCTATTCCGCCACGGGAATCAACGAAACCGCCTACGCCAAAGATGATAACAGCAACGTCTATTATTACAAAGGCAGCGACGATTCCAAAAAGTATTACCTCTCCGATCAGGGCATGTGCAAGAGAACCTTTGAGGATGGTTACTCCTTAGACGATTCGTTTTATGAATACATCCTCCAGGCCAAGAGCTATGAGGTCTTCCAAGAAATGTTAGAGACCGATGTTTTCTATCAGACCTACCTTCGAGAATACAAAGCCGAACAAAGCGCCAAAACCATCGATGGCGGCTACGAATATACCATCTATATGGAAAATATGGTGCTTGATGAATATGGTGAGAAGAATATCACCAGCGTCCATATCGTTTACACCATCAAAAACGACTATTTGGTAGCCGAGAAATTCGAAAATTCCGAAATCAAGGACTACAAATACGGCGATAAGGAAGAAACGAAGATGGCGACGTCCGTCGAAATGTCTTCTGACTTCAATCAGACTTTCTATAGCACTTTCGATAAGACCAACTACACCGATAGCGGCGAAGGCCAAATCACCAAGTTCAATGTCTATTATGACGATTATAAAATCAGCCAAATCTCAACGAGCATCGGCAAGACCTTAGATAATTACTACAAAGACGGCGGAGTAGCTGTCGGCGATTATTATTACGACAAAGAACTCACCAAGCCTTATAATGGCGAAGCCATCACCGGCGACGTCGGTGCCATATACCTCAAGCCAACCGTTAAGGATGGCGAATATGGCAAGGTCATCTATTTAATCGAAGCCGAATACATCGATCCTTGCGGCGTCTTCGATCCGATTTATAAGAGAGACTATGTTGAGGCTAAGGATATCGCTACCGGCAGCAGCTACAGCGTCGATTACAAAACCGATGACGATTCCAATAATGTTGGTGAGATCTACGTCAACGGCCAATTGAGCGAAGACAATTCCATCACCGTCGAAAAAGGCAAGATTTACATCATCGAATACAAATACGTGGAGTATATGACCTCCCCATTCCATATCAATTCCTAAAAGCAATGAAAGGCAGGGTCGAAAGCCCTGCTTTTTGTTTGCCTAAAGGAGGGTGTATTTCAACTGGTGTATAATATAGGCATCGTTTTTAGGGAGACTAGATATATGGGCTTTAAAGTCGTCAAAGGTGATTTATTGGACCAAAAAGTGGACGCTATTGTTGTTCCTTCTAGACCTAACATGGGTCTTGAAGGCGGTTTAGGCCAAGACATAGCGGACGTCACCGGCGATAAAATCAAGAAACAAATTGATGAAATGGACCCTGAAACGAGAATCATCAATTTCGGAGAGGCTTCCGAGCCTTTTGATGTGGACAACCTGCCATGCAAAAAGCTTATTTTCGTAACGACTCCTAGATATCCGAGCCAAGACGACATTATCAATGAAGTGAAGGAATCTAAAAAGGGCAAGAATAAAAGTGGGACCAAAGAAGAAAAAAGCCAGAGCAAGAACGAAAATAAAGAAGAGGAGGATTATAGGGATAGATTAGGAAGAGCTAAGAGCGAATTGAAGAATTGCTATATCTCGGCGTTGGAAATTGCACATGATTTCGGCTTGAGGAGCGTTGCGTTCCCGCTTTTGTCTTCCGGTGTGTACAAATTCCCGAAATATATGGCCGCCGAATTAGCCATCAAAGGCATAAATGAGTTCTTTGCCGAAGACGAAGACTATAAATGCATGGAAGTCTCATTGGTCATAAAATTCGCCAGCACTTTCAAAGCGTGTCGCGATCCCGAACACGATGCATTTAAGGACCTTGATGAGGATGCTATTCAGTCAGGCCATTTGGTAAGCGAAAGAAGCGAGCAATTCAAACGCAACAATGATAAAGAACTTCGTTATAGTCTTGGTTGGTATAACGAGAAAAACAAAGACTACGTCGAAGATTTCGTGGATGACAAAATAAATAAGCCTAGAACCAAAAAAGGCTTCTTGATTAGCTTTTACTATTATATGGTGATGACCTGTACCCAGCCCGAAGATTGTTACAAAGGCATCATTTCAAGACAGGCGTTTGACAAAATCAGAACCGGCAAAAGTCTTCCCCAGAAATACACATTAATTGCGATGTTAATAAACGCAAATCTTGAGTTCTATATCATTAAAGATCTTGTCAAAAGACTAGGCTTTTCCTTTGAACACATCGGAAAAGATAAAATCATTAAGGAAGAATACGAGAAGGGCAATGACGTAAGAGGAATAAATGAAGAACTCATAGAAAACGGCTTTGAACCATTGCCTACATACGATAAAACAAAATAGTCAACACTTGGCCAAATTACACAGCCCCATTATAAATAATGGGGCTTTTTTGTTGTGCAACCGCGAAATTGGTTTTCCGCCTTTCTCGTTGTTAAAGTGATGTTGCTCGATGAGACGGGCACCAAAAATTCGTTCTTGTTCCTTCTTTGACTCGGTGCTCGTCTCTTCGAAAGCAAAATCAGTTATCAATAGGGAAACCTTGATATAAAAACCGGCCTAAAGCCAAGGGAGACAAAAATGAAAACGAAATTCATAACCAAGGAGGCCAAATGCCCGGATTGTGGCGAGCCTCTCCAAGAAACCATCTACAGCCAAATCAACGTGACTGAAAACCCTGAACTAAAAGAAGAAATCATCAAAGGAACGATTCTCTATTCCGAATGCCCGAAATGCGGTGGCGAACAAATGAATGGTAACGATGGCTTCATCTACGTGGACGAAGAAAAGAAATTGGAGATCATCTACGGAAATGCGGCCACCAAGGAAAGCGTTTCTAAAGCCATTAACGATAGGGACAGCAAGGGCATAACCGCCATCGGCTGCCCGTACTATAGCGATATGGTCACCAACATCGTCGCCATCGATAACAATCTCGATTGGAGGGTGACCCAGATGGCCTTGCTCGGCGTGGAGCACGTCTTCACCAAGATTAAGAACGACGAAGATGGCAGCGTTATCTTCCCAAATTATTCGTTTTTAACCGGTGATAGGGAAGATCACGGCGAGCTCGTGGTCCTTATCGGCTATGGTGGGAAAGACGACATGAAGATGGCTTGCCTGTCCTTGCCGAAAGATGTCTATCAGTACTGCTACGACCAATACAAAGAGATATTGGATTATCTAAACCCCATCAAATTCGATAGGAAATCGAGGGATGAATTCTGCGAATATTACGACTTCATCCACGAACGTTATAACCAAAAGAAAGGAGGAAAGAAGGATGCCTAACATATTCAAGAACGATGAGCAGAGATTGCGTTGGAACGCCTACAACAAGGAATATTCCAGACGAAACTACAAATCCATCAGCATCAAGCTCAATTACGTCACCGACGCCGATATCATCGAGGCCTTAACCGGCGATGGCAGATCCCCAACCGAAGTCATCAAAACGTTAGTCCGCAATAAGAATGCCAACAAATAGTCAATAGGGATAGCCGATATTGGCAGACCCATTAAAAATGGGTCTAAGCCAAGATGCAACCGCCAAATTGGACAAGACTTTGACGCCTTGCTAAAGTGGTGTTGCTCGATGAGACGGGCACTGAGTACCTCCTTTCTAGATATTGCTCAATTTTCTCTCAGTGTCCATCTCACCGACCAATCAATTAGTTATCAAAGGGAAACCTAAGATATAAATCGGATCCGAAATTAAAAACGCTTCAGAGCCAGCGAATAAGGCTTTCGGGAGTCTTCTCCGATAAAGAAGGCACATTAAAAAAGGGCCAAAAGCCCAGAAAGGGGCACACAGATGCCAAATAATTACTACAATATGACCGAATTAGAGGTCAAACAATACATCGATGATCTTATCGATGATCTTATTCAGGAAAGCGGAGACACCGATCCAGATATGGAGAGCTTCAAGGACCTTGCCGGTACCAACGTTCTCTATAGCTACACCCACAACCAGATGAGCGAGGAAACCTTCCTTGCCTGCGCCGAATATCTTGGAATCCCAAGAGATGAGATCGACATGAATCTCGTTAGAGAAATCAAAGCCAAAAGAGATAAGGAGGCTGAATATCGAAGAAGATACAAAGAGAAGAAAAAGGCCGAACGTCTAGCTAAGAAAAAGCTGATGGAATGCATCAAAAACCCTAATAAAGATGCTAGCCAAAAAGACTATGATGAATTAGTCAAATTAGTCGAAGATTACTTAGAAAGCGTCAAACGAGTGAAGGAGGAAAAATAAGATGGGGAAATACGTTGATGAAATAATGTCGATGTACGGAGGAGTCAAAGAATACATCGATTGTCTCCTTAATAGCCATAACCAAGAAATCACAGAAGGAAAACTTAGCGAGATAGACGTCAGACGCCATGTCTGTTGGGAAATCCTGGAAGAGTACGCCGGCGATTTATTATCCGAAGAAGGTCTCATCGCCTGTTCTGAATATCTCGGAATCTCTAAAGCCGACCTCGACTTGAATGTCGTCAGAGAAATCAAAGATAGAAGAGAGAAAGAGCGGGAAAATATAAGAAAATATCATATGATTTCTCGAGAAGAGCACCTTAAAATTCTCGCTTTGCAAAGCCAATACTACAAATGGGCCAAATGTGAAACGGAGGAAGACTAATGAATAACGACAACATGAAAACCATCGTCGCCGACATCACCACCATTAAGGTGGACGCCATCGTCAACGCCGCCAACAAAGAGTTATTAGGAGGCGGTGGAATCGATGGAGCCATCCACGCTGCCGCCGGTCCTGAGTTAAAAGAATATTGCCGCCGCTTTAACGGTTGCCATACAGGGGAAGCCCGCATCACCCCGGGATTCAACCTCCCGGCCAAATACATCATCCATGCGGTGGGTCCAAGATATTACGAATCCAGAAACCCGAAAGCCAAATTGATTAACTGCTACAAGAACTCGATGATGTTAGCCTACGAAAACGACATCCACACCATCGTCTTCCCGTCCATCTCAACCGGCATCTTCCACTATCCGAAAGAAGAAGCCATCCCTATCGCGGTGTCCACGATCGACTCAATGATCGAATATCTGAAAAGGGAAAAGAACTATGACATAAATGTCATATTCTGCCTTGCCGATAGGCATACCGAGCTGATGTATAAATTGGCCATATACATGAACGAGCTCTATAAGGAGGACTCATTGAATGGTCAAACGAATGAGCCGGATAACGCGTCTAATAACCACTCTCAAAAAGGAAATGAAGATGACTAGCCGCCAGAAGATGGTGTTGGACCTCTTAAATGAGTTCAAAACCTTTACGAACGAGAGGATAAAAGTCCTCAATACCAACAAAGGAATCGCCAAGCTCTATAACACCGATCAAAGGATTGGGGCCATGACGGAACTGACCCACCAGGTCGAAGTAATAGACGCCATGATGCAAGCCATAACCACCCCCGAGCCTCTCTTGAAGTGGGAGGATGGCGAAGACGAACCACACGCTGAAGCGTAATAAAGGAGACAAGTAAATGAGTAAAGAAAAAGAAATTCTCGAAGCAATCAAAACAATCAGAAAGGAATATAAAGCCCAGCCATATAACAAAGGCAAGACGGATGAGGAAATCGATGGACAAATCCTCGATGACTTCCTTCTCGCCTTCGACCAAGGCAAACTCGATAAGGAAAGCTTGTTAGGCATTATGGAATTAATGGGCTA
>CAYPED010000038.1:0-7243 GCA_964409745.1 uncultured Staphylococcaceae bacterium
AAGCTGGAGAACCATCTTTATTGAAGATGCTATAAGTATGGTCATCATTCTCTGGCAATAAGCCATTGTCGCCCAAAATCTTCTTATTGATCAATAAACCCAATCCGTAGCCATCACGTGGGACGCCATAAATCTCGTTATCGAAGGTCAAAGCCTCTTTCATCTCATCATCCATCTTCTGATCCCAACCCAAGGCTTTTAGCTGAGGGGTGATCGAACGGATGATCTTCTTATCCATCAATTTCTCTGGCTCGGTGAACCAAGTCTGCCAAACATCTGGAAGACCGCCGACGCTGGCCTTTTGACCTACGGTTTCGGTGCTGTAAGTATATGGCATGCCCTTAATCTTGTATTGAGGGTTTTCTTCTTCAAAACGTTTGGCCCAGACTTCATACATGGCCACGTCTTGTTTGGAGGCGCTTTCTGGCCAGAAGCCAATCTTCAATGTAATCTTATCGCCATCGCCTCCGCCATTGCAGGATGCCAATAAAGCACAGGCTAACGCCGATAAAATTATTAAATTGCGGTTTTTTACCATAAAGGTACCTCCTAGTAAAGCAGGGGGAAGGGTTTCCCTTCCCCCTTTAAAGTGTACTTCTTTAATTTATGAGACTAAAGAGTTATTCGGCTGGGGTTGTCGTTGCCCAAACCTGGTCGTAGGTGGTTAAGGCAGTGGCATATGGATATTCCTCAGCGAGGACGCTGGAGGCTCCGAGAGAGAGTTTCCAAGCGGCATCCTGAGAGTTGTGGAAGTGGAGGACATCGCCCTTCACGCAGTTGATGCCAGCGGCCTTCAAATCGATAACGATGGTCGTGGCTTCGGCAGTGAGCTTGGCAGTGAGGTCAACGGCAGTGCCATCAACGTTCTTGATGAATCCGGCAACGTCTTTGGCCCAAACGGTCGCGCCACCGGCCTTTTCGATTCTGAATTGAGAGAGGTCAGAGGAACCATCACTGGAAGAAACGGCGACATAGATCTTATCGGCATCGGAAGTGACATCCCATCCACCGACATAGCCATATCCGCCGTTAGGATAATCAACATCCTTGGCGTCCATGCCATCATAGAAGAAACCGGCGCTGGCCTTGAAAATGCTGATGAATTTGATGGTGCCACCACCTAACTCGGCATCACCAGAGTGGACGTTGGTAAAAGCGTTGCCTTTGGCTGAGAAGACGCTCAAATCGGCATAGTATGTGGTTTCTTCGGCAGGAATAACGGTGTCAGCGGAGACTTTAGATCCATTTGCATCATAGATGGTAATGGCGTTGTCTTTCACCCATAAAGTCGCGTCACCCTGCTCGAAGCGGAGAGTCTTCAAAGTAGCATTGGTGCCATCGCCTTTGACAGTGAATCCGAGGTAATCGCCATCGAGAGCGGCGCCGCAGTTACCAGCATATTTATATGCGGTCATATCATGGTCAGCAGAAGAATCGGCCCAACCATCAACGACTTTGTTCGCGCTGAAGGAGTTGGCGTAGAAGATGGAATCAATAGTGATATCCTTCTCGCCGGTGTAGTAGATAGCGATAAGGTCTTTGGCTTCGAGGTTATGCATGGTCAAATCGACGACATACCAGGTATAGCCAGTGCCCATATCTTTGTATGGGCTTTGGATATTTTCATCGCCATAGGTCTTAACGCCTTCCATAGCTAAAGCGGAATTGAACCAAACGGCTTGAGAAGCACCGCCGAGTTCGAAGCGGAAATTAGTTAAGTCATAGCCTTCTTCGCCAGAGATGGAGAAGACAAGGTATTGAGCACCCTTAAGGACATGGGTGGAACCGATGGTGACTTCATCATAAGCCTCAGTGGCTGGTAAGTGTAACGCACCTCCGCTGGTGGAGATGTTAGCGCCATTGGCATAAGAGACGAAACCATTGATGCCAGCATCGACGTTTCTCGAATCGGCAGCAGAGGCGTTCCAATCTTCATTCAACGAAGCGAAGTCACGGTTGAAGTTATCGAAGGTGACGGCGGTTTCGGTATTCAAATGAGGATACTTCTTATCGAGCTGTGGCTCTTCGAAGTTGGTCATAAAAACGTTGGCGATTTCTAATTCGTTATCGCCATCGTTCTTGACGGTGATGGTCTTGATATTAGCGCCCTCTGGGGTGCCAAAGACAGAAAGATCGATAGCTAAAGGAGCATAAATACCGTTGACGGCATTGACGACAGCCTGGTCGGTCTTGGCTTTGAGTTCAGCGAAGGCTAATTCTTTCTTGGTATCGTTGTCATAAGCGACTTCGACGGAAGCGCCGCTCATATCGCCCAAGACATCTAAGACGACGTGGGAGTAGGCTCTCTGAGTTTCGCTTAAGGTTGGGGTGGTGTATTTCTTACCTTTGGAGATTTCGACACCCTTGCGGACCAAGACGGCGTCAGCGCAGTCAGTTGGGCCCCAATAGACATTCGGGTTGCCAGCGATCTTATCACGGGCAAAGTCATCGATGACGACGGTCGAATCGCCCTTGCTATAAGAAACTTCGGCGATTTCGATGACGGCGGAAACTTCGGCGTCAGCCTTAACATAAAGGTGCATGCCTAAAGCGGAATCGAGGACCTTCAAATCGGTGTTTGGGAAGAGGGTATTCTCGTCGCCGATGGATTCGGAAATGGAGATGGATAAGGTCTGGAATTCATTGGTGAGTTCTGGAAGAGCTTCCTGATCGCCATCGACGGCCTTATCTAAGCTGATAGGATAGACGTGGTCGCTGTTATCGTCACTTGGACGGATACCGAAGATCAAATCCTTGAGGGCCAATTTTCCTTCGACGATACGCATCTTGAAGTTGACGACAGACTGTCCTAATAGGGTCTTATCGCCATCAAAGGCGGAGCTGGCCATCTTATAGATAGCGGCGTTAGGAGAGTTCTGGAAGCTAGTAAGGTTGCTATCAACGACTTCTCTTAAGATACCTTTGTGGGAAACGCCATCGGATACGCCAAGGAGAGATTCGCCGGAGAAATCTTCGACTTCTTCGTCGAAACGCTTATCGTATTCACGGGTGATAGCGCCATCGGCCAAGGTCTTGTTCAATCCGTCTCTGTGTTGAACAGGATCGACTGGGGTCGGAGTCGGGGTGCTCGAAGACGAATCACCAGGATCGACTGGGGCTGGGGTGCTAGAGGATGTGTTATCCCCCCCTGCGTCGGATGAGGATGAGCCTTTGTCGTTGTTGCAGCCGGCCAAAATCAAGCCAGCGGCAAGAGGCAACATGACCCATAAGAATTTTTTACCTTTCATAATTGTTCCTTTCTGAAAGTTTTTAATTATTTATTTCACTCCATATGCGCTGATTTCGGATAGCTGTGCGCCATATCCACCAGCGTTGTCGTTGGAGTAAATAACTACTTTTAAGTAACGGCAGCTGACGTTGTCCATATCGATGATGACACGGTTGCCGGTTTGAGGATCGAAGAGATAGTCCGCTCTTTGTTTAACGGTTGTGAAAGTAGTTGTGGAAGCGTTGTATTCGAGGTTGCTGTCGCTGACAAGAATCTCGATGTTCTGAGTACGAGCGGTCCAAGTGAGGATTGGAGGCAAGCAAAGAACGACCTTCTGCAATTGATAGACATCGGCTAAGTCGATGACGATATAAGCAGGAAGCGACTTACTTGCGTAGTAGCTGGTGCCGCTTGGCTCACCATCGACGACGTTGCCGACTGGATAGACATCGTTATGTTCGGAAGAATCGACCACCGACTTCATGTAGGTTAAGGATGGTGGATAGAATTCGACTTCGCTCACAATGTAATGCTTTGGAGCGCGTAATCCTTCGTTTTTAACGAAACGGAGCTGGATGCCACCGAAATCCTGGGTCGGGATATTGATATCGACGACGTTACCATTGGCCGGGGACATCGTATAACTCTTGGTGGTAACCAAACGGGTGTACTTCTCGCTGATTTCAGTGGAGCCGGATTTCTTCTTTCTGGCCCAGATCTGAATGCTATAAGTAAGGCTGTATTCATTGTCTTGGTCACCATATAAACGGATGACGCCGACATTGGTGGTCTTATCAAAGTCATAGGTCAAAGTGGCGAATTCGTTATCTTCGTTCTTCCATTCGCCAGAGACGTATTCAGTGGTCTTATCGCCATCGAAAGCGTAGCTAGCTTTGCTGCCAGTTCCGATGAATTCACCGCTTCCATCATCGCCCGGAGTGGTGGTCTTAGTGCCAGCGCCATGGGTGGCTGCGGCAGTGCCGCTGACCGAGGCTTTGACGCCGATGAAGCTTGGCTCGCCAGTGTAATAAGCGAATTCAGGAACGATAAGTCCTTCCTGAGAAATGGAGGAGATATTGGTCTTAGCGACGTTATTGTCGGCTAAGTTGGATTTGTAAGGTAAAGTGACATAGGCACCATGGACTTTGTCCATCTTGGCGAAGGTCAAGCCACTGACGTAATCGTTGCTGGCTAAACCGATTTGAGAACCGGCGGTAATCTGAGTGCCTTCGATTTCCAAACCTTTGATTTCAATGTTTTTGAAGGAGCTGGTTTCGTCTTCGCCACGGATTCTGGCGGTAACAGTGTCGGCCTTTTCATAGACCTTGACGTTTTCGATGTGGATGCCATCGACGGAGCCACGCTTATCGCCGCTCTTGGTCCATTCGGCGTTATAAGCGATGGTGAAATCGAACAAGAAGTCGTTCTCGCCATCAC
Organism: uncultured Staphylococcaceae bacterium; assembly: GCA_964409745.1. Classification (GTDB taxonomy): domain Bacteria; phylum Bacillota_I; class Bacilli_A; order RFN20; family CAG-826; genus UBA4951. The sequence goes on from CAYPED010000038.1 coordinate 4,667, forward strand.
CTCTATCATCGCCTAAACATTCGGCATCTTCGATAGTGATATTCTTGTAAGTGACATTGGTAATCTTGGCTTGGTCGCAGTTATGGAGAGAAATAACGGCCTTATGCATGGCGTGGACAACAATGATGTTCTCGAATTTAATGTTATCCATGGTTGGACCGTAGGTCTCATAACCGACTTCCATCGACTGGGCTAAGTCAGTCCAAACGACGACATCGTGGATGTTGATGTTGGAAGTGGAACCCATGTCGCTGTTCTTAACGACTAAGGAGTCATCCCAAGTACGGACATAACCACCGCTAACTTCGACATCGGAGCAGCTCTGGACGGAGATACCATCGCCATTGCTTCTGGCGGTGATGATCTTGACATTATTGACTTTGACGTTTTGGCATTTCCACAAATGGAGGGCCCATCCAGCTGGGTCAAAGAAGGCGATGTCTTCAATGGTAAGACCTTCAACGCTTCTCATAACGACTGGGATGGTGTATTCATTGGAACTATTACGGCTGTAGATGCTGCCAGAGACGATGCCTCTCCCACGGATGGTAACGTTCTTGACGGCTTCGGCGGAGAATTGGCCATAGACATAGGCCCCACCGGCTAAATAAATGGTTGTGTTGTCCTTAATTGGGAAGACGCCAGCATCATAGATACCAGGACCGACATAGATGATGTTGTCATCCTTATCGGCTTGTTCTTTGGTGATCGGATTCTTCTCAATTGGGTTAGCGAAGATTTGGATAGCGGACTCGCTGTTGTCATTGTATTCAAGGACGTAGTTTCCGCTATGGGTTAAATCAAAGGAGATGGTGTGCTCGGTGAAAGTTGGGGCAACGCCATAAACACTCGGACGGAGGATGGCGCTGCTGATAACCGTTTCAGCGATGGTGACATCCAAATGGACGGTGCCTTCGAAATCGAAGATGACCGCTTGAGTCATGGTCGTTGGGGCGGCCCAAGAAAAAACACGGCCATGGTTGACACGTGTCTCATAGACAAACAAATCAACATCGTTGACCTTGATGCTGACGGTTTTGGAACTCTCAAGAAGAGCTGGTCCATCGTAAGTCACCAATTTAGTGGTCGTAACTTCGTTAGTTGGGGTGATGAAGGCTTCGGCGTCGTAATGATCGTTGGTAGTCGATGAATGAGAATCATCGGAAGAATCTTTGTTATTATTGCAGCCGCAAGCCAAGGAGGCGATGACGCCAAAAAGGACGAAAGCAGTAGCTTTCTTTATGGTTGTCAAAAGAAATTTTTCTTTCATAACGTTTCTCTTTTGTATGTCTGGTTGTCTAAATTATTTCACCGCCCCTACTCTTTGTAAAGCGAAAGTTAACCGCTTAACCCATCGATGAAATGTAGAAAAAAGAATAGCCAAACTAAAAAGATAGCCAAAAGAAGTCGGATATTAGTTTTTATCAATCATCGAGGTGCTTTGTCTGACTAAGATATTTGACTCGATGACATAGGTTTTCTTGCTGCTGGATTTATTCTCGATCTCATCAAGAATCGTCTTGGCACTTAAGGTGCCTTTCTCACGGATGTCTTGATGGACGGTAGTCAAGGTTGGATGGATATATTGGGCCGGTTGGATATCATCGAAGCCGATGACTGAAAGTTGCTTCGGTAATTCGACGCCCAATTCCAATAAGCGTCTAATCAAACCGATGGCGACGATGTCGGCGTCGACCACAATTGCGGTCATCTTATTTAGTTTTTCTTTGATGGCCTCGCCCATGGAATAGCCGCCATCTAAGCTGGTTAAGGTATGGAAGACAATATCTTTATCAATTGGAAGATTGGATTCCTTTAAGGCTTTCTCGTAGCCTAAATAACGTTCATGGTTAAGGAAGGAAGTGCTTAATCCACCGAGGAAGCCGATCTTCGTATGACCCAATTCAATCAGATGACGGACGGCGAGATATTCGCCTCTTTCATCATCGATACGGATATTCGGAAGCGGAGCAGAGTATTCTTCGTAGACATCTACCAAAACCGTCGGGGCATTCATATTGACCAAAGCCTTCTCAATGTCTTTGGATAAAGAGCCTAAAACGACGATGCCGTCCAATCCACGAGATTTATACCAATGCTCGAATCCTGAAGCGGATTGGTTCGAACACATAATAACATCGTAGCCTTTCTCTTGGAGCACGCTCTCAAAAGCGCCTAAGAACTCGCCATAGAAAGGGTTATTGAAGAAAGCCTCACTGTTGGCATTAAGAGGAAGGGCGACGCCAATCAAATAGCTCTTGCCTGTCGATAAAGATACCGCCGCATGATCGCGGGTATATCCTAATTCGGCCATAGCTTTATAAATACGTTTCCTCGTGGCTTCAGAGGCTTTTCCCTCTTTGCCATTTAAGACATACGAAACCGTCGCACTGGAGACGTTCACTCGTTTGGCGATGTCATAAATACTCGGCTTTTTCATTCCATAAGAATAATCTTTTGGTTAATACTTTAACAAGCAAAAAATAAAGAACCACCGCATTAAATCGATGGTTTTCTATCTAGATTCGTTAACCTGTTAACTCTAGTTAACTAATAGATATCATCCATGTCGATATC
>CAYPED010000039.1:0-7155 GCA_964409745.1 uncultured Staphylococcaceae bacterium
GACGCAGCACTTGCCCATGGAACGGGCGACGACTGCGGCGTGGGAGGTCATACCGCCTCTAGCGGTAAGGATGGCCTCGGAGTTGACCATACCGATGATGTCTTCTGGGGAAGTTTCGGAACGGACGAGGACGACTTTCTTACCAGCATCATGCCATTCTTTGCATTCTTCGGCAGTGAAGACGATGGCACCGGTGCCAGCACCTGGAGAGGCTGGAAGTCCTTTAAGGATTGGGGTATGTTTGGCTAATTCTTTCTGATCGAAAGTTGGGTGGAGCAAGTCATCGAGCTGTTTTGGTTCGACGCGTAAGCAAGCTTCTTTCTCATCGATGAGGCCTTCATCAACGAGGTCGCAAGCGATCTTCAAGGCAGCCTGAGCGGTTCTCTTGCCGTTACGGGTCTGGAGGAAGAATAATTCACCACGTTCGATGGTGTATTCCATATCCTGCATATCCTTGAAGTAGTTTTCCATACGTTTGATGGTAGCGACGAATTCATCGTAGACCTTTGGCATACGCTTCTGGAGTTCGTCGATGTGCAACGGAGTACGGACGCCAGCAACGACGTCTTCACCCTGAGCGTTTGGAAGGAATTCGGCATAGACTCTCTTTTCGCCGGTGCTTGGGTCACGAGAGAAAGCGACGCCAGTGCCGGAATCTTCGCCCATGTTACCGAAGACCATGGTCTGGACGTTGACGGCGGTGCCCCATTCATATGGGATGCCGTTCATCTGACGATAAACGTTAGCACGTTCGTTGTCCCAGCTGCGGAAGACCGCGGCGATGGATTCTCTTAACTGAACGTAAGGATCGGTTGGGAAGTCTTCTCCGAAGACGCTCTTGTAGTATTCCTTATACTGAGCGACCAAACCTTTCAATTGTTCGGTGGTGACTTCGGTGTCGAGCTTATAGCCGTTATCTTCCTTGATCTTGTCGAGCATCGCATCCATCTTGGTTCTTGGATGGCCTTTGGCGATGTTGGTGAACATCAAGATGAAACGACGATAGGAGTCCCAAGCGAATCTTTCGTTGCCGGAAGCTTCGGCTAATTCGAGGACGGTCTTGTCGTTTAAGCCAAGGTTCAAGATGGTATCCATCATGCCTGGCATGGACATACGAGCGCCGGAACGGACGGAGACGAGAAGAGGAACACCCTTGCCACCGCCGAAGCACTTTCCGTAGTGCTTTTCGACTTCGTGGATGTGGGCGACGACATCGTCCCAAACGTAATCTGGAATCTTCTTTCCACTCTCATAGTAAAGAGTGCAAGCTTCGGTGGTGACGGTGAAACCGGCTGGGATGTTGATGCCAGCGGCGGTCATTTCAGCTAAGCCGAAGCCTTTTCCGCCAAGGATTTCTTTGCCAAGTTTTGCTTCATGGCCTTCCTTGAAGGAGTAGACATATTTCTTTTCTGCCATTTTTTTCTCCTAGATAAAACAATGACTAAGGCGTAATAAAACGCCCATCGCCTAGGATTATAACAATCAAAAAAGGCTCTTTATAGAATAAAGGGCCATTTTTCGTATCGGTATTTTAAGGGAATATTCTTATAGAATATTAGTCCTTTTAGATAGCGGTTTCATTGTTTTCTCTAAAGAAAACGAATGAGAAGAGCTACTTAAGGATAACACCAGCTAAGAGTTCGCCTGGTATAACGGTGGCTTTATCGCCGTCTCTGAGAACGCGGGAGATATAGCCGCCGATGACATCGAGAAGCAAGGTCAACAAAGTTTCGACTTTGCCGGCTTTAAAGGAGCCGTCTTTCTGGCCTTTCTTGATGAGTTTGACGAAGAAGTCATAGTAGCCGAAATCCTTCAAGGATTGTTCCGAGGAGAAGATGATATGAGCGGCATGGAGGACTAAGGCTGGATAGTTTGGCAATTCTTCCAAGTTCTTGCCTAACAATTTGATAGCCTCGGCTGGGGCCAAATCCTTAATGGCGACGTATTTGTTGATATAAGCGCTGAATCTCTTGGAACTGAGAATGAATGATGGAATCTCAGCATAAAGATCTTCGGTCCTCTTGTAGTAGTGGTAGAAAAGACCGTGAGAACATCCGACTTCTTTGGCAATGTCGTCGATAACAACGTTATTTAAGCCATATAACGAAATTAATTTAATGCCTTCTTGCGTGATTTTGGCTTTTCTCTTATCACGGATGGCTTGGTTTTGTTTTGCGGTTCTTGGCATAGTGCGTCTCCCTTTTTGTCGGCTACATTTTTACAACGTGAGAAAAAATGTCAAGATTAATAATCCTGGAAAATCGTTAATATATGAATATATTACTTACGAATTAATGATGAAAATTATTCGTTCACTTTATCGGCTTTTTTGGCTGATTTGCGAGCGATGAGGAAATAAGAGGCGACGGTTACGGCGACCAAGAGGATGCTTCCAACGATCCATCCCCATGTCGGGGTTCTGACGTAAGCCCAGACACCTTCGTCGTTGATCATCGACTGGTTGACGAACAAGCAAACGATGGAGCCTAAGACAAAGCCAAAGACGATGGAGAAAGTGCCATCTCTGGTTTTGGCCATGGCTTTCTTCATGACCTTGGCGGCGAAGATTAAACCGATTAAGCAGCCAACGGCGGTGCAAACGAACATTCCAAGCCCAGACCAGACTCTGTCGTGGTTATGGAAGATGGAGTTCTCGCCGATGAATATCTCAAGGATTGGATTATATAATCCAAGCATAAATAAACACATAGAGCCGGAAATACCAGGGACAACGCAGGCGGCCATGGCTAAGAAACCGGCGGCTAAGCAGACTGGATAAATCCACCAAACGCCTTGGACGAAGTAAGCGCTGAAGTTCAAACTGCCATAGAGTTTGGCTAAACAAGAACCGATACCGATGGCGGCGGCGATGATGAAGCCAACGATGATCAAAATGCTCTTTCTGAGTTTGGAGCCTTCTTTGAGTTTGGCTTCCCTGGCTACGATTGGGGTGGTGCCAATGACAAAGCCTGCAAATATGCAGGAAATGACATATTCTGCTTTTGAGTAGCAGATGTTAATTCCGATGAACAATAAAATCGCTGAGATTACTAATCCCAGGGCTATTGGAAGAATGCTGAGGAAGGATTTTTTGAATTCCTTACGCAGATTGGAAATGCTGTTGATAAGTTCGTCGTAAACACCGACGATGACGGCAATGGTACCTGCGCTTACGCCTGGGATGGCCATACCGAATCCCATTGCGGCGCCTCTGGAGAATTGTAAGAAGAATCTTTTCACGGACATACGTATATAATACACTTCCGAGCCAAAATGCCACTCGGTCTTTTTCATAAGAAAAGAGAAGTGTAAACTATGCACATGAAGAAAACGTTGATTTTATATGTGTCTAACACTGGCAATACTCAAAAGTATTGCGAAGACATCGCCAAAGAGACCAATGCCGATGTCATGCCTTTTAAGAAATTCAAATGGAAGAAAATCGATGATTATGACATCGTCGTTTTCGGTGGATGGATTATGGGCGGAAAGATTAAGGGCGCCGATGATTTCCTTGCCCATTGGGACGATGACCTCCAAGGAAAGGATGTAATCCTTTTTGCCGTAGGCATGGGATATCCAACCGCGGAAACCAGAAAAACCCTCATTAACCAAAACATCTTAGATTTATACCATCTCCGTTTTTATCAGTTCCAAGGTTCTTTCGACTTCAATAAATTGAATGCGATGAACAAAATGATGATGAAAGCTTCTTTGGCTAAGATTGCCCAAGATCCTAATATGACCGCTGGAGAAGCGAGCATTTTAGACATCATTGAGCATCCTATAGATGTCTATGACCACGAGAAGGTCAACAAAGTTGTCAGCGTCATCAATACCTTAGCGGTTGAGGCTCAAGCATGAAACTCTTTGTCGGATTGGGAAACCCAGGAAAAGAATACGAGAAAACCCGTCATAACATGGGTTGGATGGCGATTGAAAAATTCGCCGATTCTTTAGGCGTTTCTTTTTCCAAATCGGATTTCAAAGGAGAATACGAGATTATCCGTAATCCTGTGTTCCCTGAACCGATCATTATTTGCAAGCCTCAGACTTATATGAATTCGTCCGGCGAATGCGTTCAGCCTTTGACTGCGTATTATCACATAGATCCAAGCGACATTGTCATCGTTTACGATGAGATGGCGATACCGGAAGGTTCTATCCGTCTTAGACCTGGCGGAAGCGACGGCGGCCATAACGGAATGAAATCCATCATTCAAAGAATGGGCACCCAAGACATTAAGCGAATCCGCATAGGAATCGGCGAACCAACCTTCAATTCAGTCGACTATGTGCTTGGAAAGCCCTCTGGCGAGGATGCCGAAAAGCTTGACCAAGCCACTGACTTAGCGGCCAAGGCCTTAAAGGAAATCGCAATCCACGGATTCGATAAGGCCATGAACCTCTATAACAAAAAGGAAAAGGAGGTTAAGTAGCACGAAGAATCTATTCGAAGAACTTCAAAAACTACTTCCCGACACCCCCCTCTCAAAGCAAAGAGGGGCTTTTGTGGTTGATGAGACCATAGGGGTTGGGCTTCTTTTTGCTACTCTTTTTAAGGAAAAGCGTCGTAACTTAACTTTAATTGCCTCCAATCTATACTCAGCTCAAAAAATATACGAGTTCCTACTCAATTTCTTTGATGAAGATGATGTTTTGTTCTTCCCGTCAGATGAATTGTTAAGAGCCGAAGCGCTAAGTTCCTCCAAAGAACTGCTTTCTCAACGACTTTATGCGATGGGCCAACTTTTAAAACCAGGGAAGCACATTCTTGTTACTCATCCGTCCGCCGTTTTGAGGTACTTGCCAAGCAAAAAAGCGTTTGCTGATGCAACGATAACATTAAAAGTTGGCGACCAAGTTGATATAAGTGTCTTGAAAGACAAATTAACCGAACTTGGATACCTTAAGGTCAATAAGATTGATCAGTCTTTGCAATATGCTAGTAGAGGTGATGTTTTGGACGTCTTTTCTTTGTCTAATTCCAAGCCATATCGTATTGAATTCTTCGATGACACGATTGAATCTATTAGAACCTTTGAAATTTCAACCCAATTAAGTGTCAACGAAACAACTGAAGCCGTTATCTTCCCGGCTTCTGATATGTGCGTTAATCAGGAAGAAAGAGACAACCTTGCCAACAAGATTTCCGATAAGTTGTTAAAAGACTGTGCAGGTTTACCATTAGACGCAGCCGAGACTCTCAAAGAAAATGTCTCTCGTGACATTGAAGATATATTGATGGGCGATTTTAAGCCATATCTACATAAATATTATTGTTTGGCTGCAGAAAAGCCGACAAATATTATGGATTATTTGGAATCCGACATGATTTTGATTGCTAACAAAGAACAATTTGCGCAATCAACGGATCTTCTATTTAACGAAGCTGGCGCTTATTATGGTGATCTTCGCAAGCAAATGCGCATTGTATCTGGCCTAAAAGCTTATATGAGTGTTGAAGAAGCTTTCGAAGGCAAGCCGAAACCATTGTTTGGAACTAGGTTTGCTAAGAAAGAATCGGATATTGTATTCCCTGTCCGTCACGTAACTTCGGCTGGCACTGGTTTAATGTCAATTATCAACACAATTCTGTCCTATGCCAACACATCGGATAGATTGGTTATTGCTGTAAACGACAATCAGCAGATCGAAACGGTTAAATCTTTGTTAGAAGAAAATAACAAACCTTATCAGCTCGTACATGGCTTCGATATCCCTGATAGTGGCATTGCTATTTCGGATGTTGCTTTAAGCGAAGGATTCGAACTTCAATCCCTTAAAACCACCTATTTAACCAATACAGAATTGTTCGGCAAGAATACGAAATTGTCTCGATACACACAGCGTTTTATGAACGCTACGATACTCCGTTCCTACGAAGATTTGAAACCAGGCGATTATGTGGTTCACGAATACAATGGCGTGGGTCAATTTTTGTCTGTTGAAACACTTGAGGTAAACGGAACTCACCGCGATTATTTGCACATCGCTTACGCTGGCGATCAATCTTTATATGTTCCTCTTGAACAATTCCGTTTAGTCAGAAAATATTCAGGGCGAGAAGGCGCAAGACCAAAACTTTCGAATTTGTCTCGTGGAGATTGGGCCAAAAAGAAAGCTCAAATTAAAGAGAAAGTCGATGACCTTGCTGATAGATTGATCAAACTTTACGGAACAAGGCTTAAGATTGACGGATTTTCATTCCCAAAAGATGACGAATTTCAAAATAGATTTGAAGCGGAATTTCCATATACCTTAACCGACGATCAAGCACGATCTTTGGAAGAAATAAAGCAAGATATGGAATCCCCAATCGTCATGGATCGTCTTTTGTGTGGGGATGTTGGCTTTGGCAAAACTGAAATTGCTTTCCGCGCTGCTTTCAAAGCCATTCTTGCTGGCAAACAAGTTGCCTTCCTTTGTCCAACCACCTTATTGGCCAGGCAACATTTTGAAGTTGCGATTCAAAGGTTTAGAGGTTACGGAACGAGGATTGGCTTATTGTCTAGAATGGTTCCAGAATCCACCCAAAAAGAGGTTATTAAATCGCTGAAAAACGGCGATACACACATGGTTATTGGCACCCATAGGCTTCTTTCTAAGGAAGTTGGCTTCAAAGACCTTGGCTTATTGATTGTTGATGAGGAACAAAGGTTCGGCGTTGAGCAAAAAGAAAAGATTAAAGAACTAGCCAATCACATCGATGTTCTTTCTCTAAGTGCGACCCCTATTCCAAGAACTTTGCAGATGTCTTTGGTTGGAATTCGTGCATTATCTCAGATTAATACGGCGCCTTCGAATAGAATGCCTATCCAAACCTATGTTGCACCATTCTCAAAAGACGTTGTCTCTGAACTTATTTCAAGAGAACTCGGAAGGTCCGGACAAGTCTTCTATGTTCATAACCGAGTTGATTCGATTTATGCGAAAGCCGAGTGGATTTCAAGATCAGTTCCAGGAGCGGTTGTTGGTGTTGTCCATGGGCAGATGGCAAGAGACGAAACCGAGTCGGTAATGGAACAATTTTACGATGGAAGCGTAAATGTATTGGTCGCGACATCCATTATTGAGAACGGCATCGATGTTCCAAATGCGAACTTAATTATCGTTGAAGACGCAGACCGTTTTGGGCTTTCCCAACTATATCAA
>CAYPED010000040.1:0-7074 GCA_964409745.1 uncultured Staphylococcaceae bacterium
ATTTTGATTGTTGGAAGCAAAACGTCTTCTATAACTAAAGGAAATTGTTTTAATTGTAGAAATTACAATGCAAATATGTTTGGCCTCGGCAAACACGGGTGCCTAAACGGCTATGGTCTCAGCCATAAAAGCTACATTGAATTCGAGTGCGATCTCGCGATAAAAAACGGCCTAAAAATACTGGTCTTGTACAATGCGAATTCTATAAATAAGAACCTTTGTCCTGAGGCTGTTAAGAGTCTTGGCGTGCACGCCCCCATGAAGACTTTGGGCTCATACAATTACGCAATAGTAAGAGACGCATATCTAAAGGCCTTGTCTTCGGAAACGGCACAGTTTTAAATGATTGCGGATTCTTGGGGGTTGATTTGGTTAAATAAAATCTATGACTGACGAACAAGGAATGAAATTAGCGTTGGAGCAAGCCAAGCTCGCTTATGAACAAAACGAAGTTCCGGTTGGGGCGATCGTTGTTTTAAACGACAAAGTCATCGGCAAAGGTTTTAACCATCGCGAAGCTAAATTGGATATCAGCTCACACGCTGAAATCGAAGCGATGAAAGACGCCGCTAAAAGTCTCGGTTCATGGAATTTGAAAGGTTGTTCCTTATATGTCACGGTAGAACCGTGTATGATGTGTTCTGGCGCCATACTACAAAGCGGAATCTCTCGCGTTGTTTATGGTTCGGATGACCCATCTATTGGCGCGGTCCGCTCTCACTTCGGAGCCTTCGACGATCCGACATTCCCAAATAGGCCGTTGGTTACCAGGGGCATCCTTGAAGACGAATGCAAAGCCTTAATGGAAAAATTCTTCAAAACATTAAGGACCAAATAAAGCAATAAATTGACAATCAGGCGTGCGAAATGCACGCTTTTTAAACGCTCTTTGGCGTTTAATTGCGCACGAAAATTGAACACGACAGTGTATAAAAAGCGTATAGTTAAGCCATGCTAGAGCTTCTTGATATACACAAGGATTATCTTGTAGATAAAAAACCGGTCCCTGCGTTAAAAGGGATTTCTTTGTCTTTCGGCGATACCGGGTTCGTTTCCGTTTTAGGACATTCCGGATGTGGCAAGACCACTTTATTGAACATCATCGGAGGTTTGGATCACTACACTTCCGGCGATTTAATCATCGATAACAAAAGTACCAAGAATTTCTCTGACAGCGACTGGGACGCATATAGAAACGTCCGTATCGGTTTTGTTTTCCAATCCTATAACCTCATCTCTCACCAAACCATTCTCTCCAACGTTGAAACTCCGTTAATTCTGAACGGAGCCAAGAAAGCCGAGAGAAAAGAAAAAGCTTTGGCGGCTTTGAAGGCCGTCGGTCTTGAAGAACAAGCCAAGAAGAAACCTAATCAGTTATCTGGCGGTCAGATGCAGAGAGTCGCCATCGCTAGAGCATTGGTCAATGACCCGAAGATCATCTTAGCCGACGAACCTACCGGCGCTTTGGATTCCAACACCTCCGTCCAGGTAATGGATATTTTGAAGGAAGTTTCTAAAGAAAAACTCATTATTATGGTTACCCATAACCGCGAGTTGGCCGAACGTTATTCCGATCGAATCATCGAGATGAAAGACGGCGAGATCGTTGGTGATAGCGCGCCGATGAAACTTGAGCCAGCCGAAGTTACCGAGAAAGAAAAGAACAAGAAGACTTCGATGTCTTTCTTAACGGCATTTAAATCATCATTGTCTAATATCAGAACCAAAAAAACCAGGACCATCCTTACTTCGGTGGCTTCCTCTATCGGTTTGATTGGTGTCGCGTTGGTTTTATCCATCACGAACGGATTCTCAAACTATATGAATAATGTCGAGAAATCCGTGGCCTCTTCCGTCCCAATCTCCATTGTCCCAACCACCTATAGTTATAGCAGTCTGAACCAGGTTTCTGGGGAACTATATCCAGATGAGCAAGTCGTTAAGGTCAACGATAACTCTTCTTCCATCGTTTCCATTCACCAAAACAAATTCACTCAGGAATATTACGAATACCTGAACGCTTTAACGACCGACCCAGAGAAGTCTCAATGGGTTGATTCGATTTTGTATAACCGTTTGAACCAAGACTTCCATCTGCTTACCCAGTGCGGGAACTACATTATCCAGCCGAACGCTTATAAGTCGGCAGGTTCGATGGGCGGCGCCATCAGCAGCGTCACCGGTCTCCCGGCCTATGTCTTCCACGAGCTTTATATCGAAGACGACAAATTAAGCGAATGGTATGACTGCATCGCCGGCAAATACCCAACTTCTAAGAACGAGATTGTTTTGATCGTTGATAAGCAAAACCGCGTGGATAAATCCACCTTGAACGCTTTGGGTTTCTTGGATCCAGACCAAACTATCACCGATAAGGAAATCTCCTTCGATGATATTTTGAATAAGACCTACAAGGTTTATCGTCAAGTAGACTGGTATCGTAACGATGAATATAAGACCATCACCAAATCCATTTGGGAGGTGGATAAATTCAATGAGGAGACTTTCCAATTAGAAGCCCATGAATCCACGCAGGAAATCCATTATTTCCAAAGAACTCACGGTTTTGGCGAGGTTTACGCCCATGACGAACTTTATAATCCGCTAGAACTTAAAGTCGTTGGCATTATCCGTCCATCAAGAAACACCTACATCAATTTGATGCCGGCTTCTTTGGGCTACACGACCGCTTTGAAGGAATATATGATTGCTGACGGGACCGATGATGAAGACCCAACCACTAGGCAAGCCAATATCGAACTGGATGCCAAGATCAAAGAGGCGGCATCTACTAACGTTTATCTTTCCAAACCAGATTCCTACAGCGATGAAGATGGTTTAAAGACTTTAAACGATTATTTCACCGAGATTAACACCAAAAACAAAGGCGAATCTCACACCATGCAGGAGATTTTGGCTTTGATTAAAGACGGCAAATCTTCTGAATTGGATGACACTGACACCGCCAAAATCAAAACGGCTTACTCTAATTTCGGAACCGCTTTGGATTCGGCTTTAGGTTTTAGTGCTTACTACGCCGATAAAGGCAAATCCAAACCAAGTAGCATCTCTAGAAACACTTTCTTGACCAACGCTCAGAAGGTTGGCGCAGACTTAAAAGAACAAGACGTTTCTTTGAATATGACGACTGCCGGCATCACCGAGATGATTTTGAAGTGGGGCGGAGTCGATGGCCTATTAACCGACGGCGTTAAATCCTTCTTCAACACGATGGCGGATTTAAACAGAACCAACACATCGGCTGTCGATTATTTAGCGGTAACCAACTCTTTCTCTATCGTCACCTCCATTCTCATCTTCCCGTCCTCATTGACGGTCAAAGATAAGCTAATCGACTACTTAGACGCTTATAACCATTACGATTATGACTCTTCCAAGAACCTCAGGCCGGACGATGAACAAATCATCTATACGGACGTTATGTCCACCTTCACCGAAACGGTGGGTGTCCTCGTTAATGTCATATCCATTGTTTTGATTGTCTTCGCCTCCATCTCCTTGGTGGTTAGTTCCATCATGACAGGCATTATCACTTATGTCTCGGTTGTTGAAAGAACGAAGGAAATTGGCGTATTGCGTGCTTGCGGCGCCAGAAAGAAAGACGTTGGGCGATTGTTTGAAGCCGAATGCGTCGTGATAGGTGGCATGGCCGGCATCATAGGCGTGGTTTTCACCGCGATTGCCGACATCCCAATCAACATCATCGTCGATAAGTTGTATCCAGGCAACAACCTCAACACGATTGCCACCCTAAACCCATGGCACGCTATTGTCTTGATTGTCTTGGCTGTTCTTTTGGCTTTCATTTCGGGTCTTATCCCGGCCAGGGTGGCCTCGAACAAAGACCCAGTCATCGCTTTAAGGAGCGAATAAAGGAATGCGAAAACCTATCGAATTGGAAAATAAGGCCAGAGCCTACAGGAATTCGCACGCGGACATTAAGTCCGGTCTTTCGTCTGACCAAGTTCAGGAAAGAACCAAACAAGGTCTGAACAACAAACCTCTTCGCAAGAACACCCGTTCCATTTGGAAGATTCTCGTTTCGAATATTTGTTCTTACTTCAATATCGCTTTGTTCGTGGTTGTCATCATCCAGATTTGGGCGGGCGTTAAGTTGCTTAACTACTACACTTTCATCTTGCCGGTTTTGGCTAATATCTTTATTGGTATCGTTACCGACATCCGTGCTAAGGTGGCAACCGAGAAACTTCATATCGTCGGAAGACAGGACGTTAACGTTGTCCGCGGCGGTCAATTGGTTGGTATATTAGCCGAGAAGGTTGTCCTAGGCGACATCATCCATTTAAATTCTGGCGACCAAATCGTTGCTGACTCCATAATCCGTGAAGGTTCCGTTAAGGTGGACGAATCCATGCTTACGGGCGAATCAATCAGAATTGATAAGAATGTTGGGGACACCGTGTTGGCAGGATCTTTTGTTGTTTCCGGCCACTGCGTAACCGAAGCCACGAAGGTCTCCACCCTTAACTATTCAGCTTCCATTGAAAACCAAGCGAAGCAATTTAGAAGACCTAAATCCGAACTAAAGACCGGCTGTTTTAGAATCTTCAGGATTACCGCTATTTTGGCGACCATCATTGGTGTTGCGATGTTCTTGATTGCCTACTTCAAGACAGGCAGGAACGAAGATGGCACTTTCGATTTCGCTGGAACAATGGAAAACCTTTCTGGTTCCTTCGTTGCCATGATCCCGACCGGTCTTTATTTACTTACATCCGTTACCTTAACCAAAGGGTCTATCGCTTTGGCTAGAAGAAAGATAAACGTGCAGGAACTCTATTCGATTGAGACTTTGGCTCGTGTCGATATGATCTGCTTTGATAAAACCGGCACTCTTACCGATGGCAATTTGGTGGTTGAACGGATTCATGCGGTTAATGGCTTAGACAAAGGCGATATTCGCATGTATATCTCCTCTATCGTCCATGCGACCGAAGATAAGAACGTAACCGCTAAGGCGTTGCTCGAATATTGCGGCGACAACCACTTGATGGCCAGCGAGGCTTTGCCATTCACTTCCGAGAACAAGTATTCCGGCGCTACCATCGATGACGTTACCTGGATTATGGGTGCCCCTGGTTTTGTTCCGGCTTACGAAAACAAAGAAGCTGAATTATTGGCCAAAGAAGAAGCCGCCAAAGGTTTCCGCGTCCTTGGTCTTTATTCCAATAAGAAAGGCATTAAGGACGGAAAAGTTGTCGGCAAATGCACCTTAGAAGCCATTATGGTCATTTCCGACCACATCAAAGAAGATGCCGAAAGCACCATTAAATGGTTCGCCGAGAACGAAGTTCAATCCAAAGTTATCTCTGGTGATGATGCCGCGACGGTCGCGGTTATCGCTAAGAGATGTGGTATCCCTAACGCTGAGAATTATGTCGACCTTTCTAAAGTTCCAGATAGCAAGCTTGAAGACTATGCCGAGAAGACAACCATCTTTGGCCGTGCTACCCCAGAACAGAAAGCCCACTTGATTAAGATTTTCCAACGTCACGGGCATTCAGTTGCCATGACGGGCGATGGCGTTAACGACGTCTTAGCCTTAAAACAAGCCGACTGCTCCATTGTTATGGGCAGCGGTTCTTCGGCCGCCAAACATTGTTCTCACCTTGTCTCAATTGACGACAACTTCGCCAAACTTCCGGATGTTGTCTTCGAAGGAAGAAGAGTTATCAATAACTTGCAGAGAACTTCGTCTTTGTTCCTAACCAAGACCGTTTTCGCCGTAATCTTGTCGATAGTCTTCTTATTCTTGTCTTTCATGACCCAATACAGCTACCCATTGAAGACAACTTATCTCTTCTTGTGGGAGATCATGGTCATTGGTGCCGGCGGCGTCTTATTGGCTTTTGAACCATCCAGGGACCGACTTAAAGGTTCGTTTATTAAGAATATTTTGGATATCGCTTGGCCTGGTGGCTTATTGGCCGCGGTTATGACCTTGATGTTCTTCACTATCTCGGTTTTGGCTCCAGATTTCATGAGCGAGGAACAATTCCAAACGGTTGTCACGCTGGCTATCACCATCTTGGCGTACGCCTCATTGCTTAGGATATCGGTCCCATTCACCAAGTATCGTTTGTTCGTCTTTATCCTATTGGCCGTAGGAGGCATTGTCTTAATCATCTTAGACCGTTTCTTGCCAGCCACGGCCAAAGGTTCTTTTATCACCGTCATCCATTACGAAACCCTTAATTGGAAATTAATCATGGTTCTTATTGCCTCTATCATCGGATTCGCCGGTTTATATATCGGCTTAATCCAGCTGATCAAGCATGGGAACAAAAAGAGAGAGGAGAAGAAATTCAGATGAGAATCAATCAAGAAGTGGCGAAAGCCTTGAAAGAACATAAGCCGGTCGTGGCTTTGGAAAGCACGATCATCTCGCACGGAATGCCTTATCCTCGCAACGTGGAGACCGCTTTGAAAGTCGAAGAGGAAGTCCGTAAATACGGCGCTATCCCAGCCACCATCGGCATCATCGATGGAGAACCGGTTGTCGGTATGACTCCAGAAGAGATTGAGGAATTCGGCAAACGCAAAGGCATCGTCAAAGCCTCTAAAAGAGATATCCCAATCATCATGGCTAAAAAGGAATGGGGGGCGACTACGGTTAGCGCCACCATCATTTTCGCTGCCAGAGCGGGCATCAAATTCTTCGTTACCGGCGGTATCGGCGGAGTCCATAGAGGCGCCGAACACACCTTTGATGTTTCCAGAGACTTATACGAGTTGGCCGACGAACCAGTCACCGTTATCTGTGCTGGCGCTAAAGCCATCCTCGATATTCCAAAGACCTTAGAGGTCTTAGAGACCAATGGGGTTACTGTCTTATCTTACAAGGCTCCGCATTTCGCTAACTTCTACTGCGTTGACTCTGGCTATCCAGTCGACGGAGTGTTCAACGAACCGAAAGAAGCAGCCGACATCGTCCATGCCAAAGAAGAAATGAATCTCAAGGGAGGCATTCTTATCTCCAATCCGTGCCCAGAAGAATTGGCCATGCCGCACGAAATGATTGATAAATACATC
>CAYPED010000041.1:0-7004 GCA_964409745.1 uncultured Staphylococcaceae bacterium
CGAATTTACCTCTTCGAGAGTCTGGGAATCCTCCCACATCGGAAGGAAGTCTTCCAACAAATGGGACGACTACTTCTCCGATGGAGATGCTATCTCACCATTTGAGAAAAAGGAAACGAAGCAAGAACCTGTTATCAAAAAACCGACCAACGACATCATTTGGAAGGTTGGGGACAAGGTCCATCACGAGAAGTTTGGGGATGGTTATGTCGAGAACGTGGTTTCTGACAAAATCATCGTTGTTAAGTTCGAAGGCGAAGGCAAAAAGACCTTGATGGCTAATCATCCAATGTTATCTAAGATAAAGAGTTCAGGAGGAGAAGCATGACTTTTGATGAAGCAAAAACGAGAGTAGATGAACTAACCCTCCTATTAGAGAAGTACAACTACGAATATTACGTTCTTAACCAGTCCTCGGTTTCCGATGCGGAATTCGACCGTTTGATGCAGGAGCTTATGTCTTTGGAGAAGGAATTCCCTCTCTTAAAGAAAGTTTCTTCCCCTACTCAAAGAGTCGGCGGAATGGTTCAATCGGAATTCAAAAAGATTCCACATAAGAGATTGATGCTTTCCCTTGGCAACGTCTTCAACGAAGACGAAATGAGCGATTGGGATAAGCGAGTTAGGTCTTTGTCTGGCAAAGACAATATCGAATATGCCGGTGAAGTCAAAATCGATGGCTTAGGCATTTCCCTTATCTATGCGAATGGCGAACTTCAGCATTGTGTCACCAGAGGCGATGGGGAAGTCGGCGAAGACGTAACCGCCAACATCATCACCATCCGTTCAATTCCTCTTCGCGTTAAGGAAAAACGTCCATTTGAGGTCAGGGGCGAAGTCTTTATGAGCAAAAAGACTCTTGAAGATCTCAATAAAAAGCGTGCGGAAAACGGCGAGCCTTTGTTCGCGAACGCCCGTAACGCAGCCGCGGGCAGCGTGCGTCAGTTAGATTCCTCCATCGCGGCTTCGAGAAACCTTGACGCCTTCTGGTATTACTTGGTAAATGCTAGGGAGTTAGGCATCCATTCGCATCTTGAGGCTTTAGCCTATTTAGATGAGCTTGGTTTCCAAACTAATCACGAAAGACGTCCTCTCCATGGCATCGAAGATGTCATCAAATATATGGAAGACTATCAAGTTAAACGTCCAACCCTTGGATATGATATCGATGGTCTTGTCATTAAAGTTGATGATTTAGACTCTTATGACCAATTAGGATATACGGCCAAAGAACCAAGATGGGCGATTGCCTACAAGTTCCCGCCAGAAGAAGTAACCACTAGATTGCTCGACATTGTTATCACCATCGGGCGCACAGGCAGGGTTACGCCTAACGCGATACTTGAGCCAGTGCGTGTCGCAGGCTCAACCGTGCAACGCGCGACCTTGAACAACGAAACGTTTGTCTTAGACAAAGGCTTGATGATCAACGACATCATCGGTTTGCATAAAGCGGCCGATGTCATCCCGGAAGTAACTGGACCAATTCTTTCTCGTAGAGATGGTACCCAAGTACCTTGGACGATGCCGGATAATTGTCCAATCTGTGGGCAGCCATTAACTAAAGTTAAAGGTCTCCATTATTGTTTGAATCCAAACTGCGATTCCAAAAAGATCGAAGGCATGATTCACTTCTCCTCGAGAGACATGATGGACATCGACGGCATGGGAGATTCGGTGGTGGAAGAGTTCTACGCCGAAGGGTTCTTGCACGATATCGCAAGCATTTATCGCTTAGGTGACCACGCCCAAGAAATCAAGGAGCTTGATGGCTGGTCGGATAAATCCATTAACTCCTTGTTGGATGCGATTGAGGTTTCCAAGAAGAGATCGTTAGAAAGATTGATCTACGGCTTAGGCATTAAAGAAGTTGGCGGCAAAACCGCCAAGATATTGGCCAGGCGTTATAAAAATTTGGACAATCTTGCCAAAGCCAGCGAAGAAGAACTTCAACAGATTCAGGATATCGGTCCAATCGTGGCCAAGAACATCGTTCTTTGGTTTGAAAACGAGAATAACAAAGCCTTGATTGAAGAACTTAGAGAACTACACGTTAACTTCGATTACTTAGGAACCGACACGATTGACGTTAATTCTTACTTCTACGGAAAGACCATCGTTCTTACCGGAGCCTTGGTTCATTATTCCAGGAATGAATTAACTGAAATCTTGGAAGGAATAGGGGCTAAATGCTCCGGATCCGTTTCAAAGAAAACGGACTTAGTCATTGCTGGCGCCGATGCTGGCAGCAAATTAACGAAAGCAAAAGAGCTTGGCATCTTGGTCATCGACGAAGATGAAGCCATGTCTCATTTAGGAAAGGTAGGGCAATAATGAAAACTATCACCATTGAAGTATTGAAAGATGCCGCTAACCGTCTTCTCTTCGATTTAAGCGAAGAAGAATACCAAACCCTCTATAACGAGTTTGGCGTTCTTACCACTCAGATGAAGACGATTGCCGACCAGAAAGACTTGGCTGAATATGAGCCAATGACTTTCCCGTTTAAAGAATGCGTCACCTCATATTTGAGGGAAGACGAACCAAGTGAACCTTATAAGCCGGAAGAGGCTTTGAAGAACGCTGGCAGCAAGAAAGATGGGCAAATCAAATTGCCGAAGGTGGTCGGATAATATGAGTTACTTAGATTTATCTATTTCTGAGATCCACGAGGCTCTCGTTAAGGGCGAGACTACTCCTCTTGAACTGACTAAAGAAGCCATCGCTCGTGCCAAAGCGGACACCAACAACGCTTTCGAAACCATCTGCGAAAAAGAAGCTTTGGAATTCGCTGGAAGCTTAAAAGAAGTCGAAGCCGACAATGTTTTCTGGGGCATTCCTTTCCTTGCTAAAGATAACTTCTCAACCAAAGGCATTGAGACAACCGCTTCTTCAAATATCCTGAATGGATATGTTCCTTTATTCGATGCTCACGTCATCAAAGCGTTGAAAGATAAGAAGGCCATCCTTATTGGTAAGACCACCTTGGATGAATTGGCGATGGGTGGTACTGGTACCACTGGTCATAAAGGTATGACCTATAACCCATATGATGAGACCAAGACCAGGTTGGTCGGTGGTTCTTCTTGCGGATCGGCGGCTGCAGTGGCTGCTTCCATCGTTCCGTTCGCTTTGGGCTCCGATACTGGCGACTCCGTTCGTAAGCCTGCTTCCTATGCTGGCTTGGTTGGTTTTAAACCAACATGGAGCCGTATCTCTCGTTTTGGTTTATTCCCATTCGCCCCATCCTTGGACCACGTTGCTTATTTCACCCGCAACGTGAAAGATGCCGCCTTGGCTTTGGAAGTCTTGGCTGGAAGATGCGATAAAGATTCAACCTCCTCCACTAAGCCGGTTGAAGAATATTCCAAGCATGTTAACGATTCTATCGTTGGCAAGAAAGTTGCCGTTTTAAAAGAAATCACCGACTCTATTACCGACACCGAAATCATTGATAAATTTAATAAATCCGTTGAAGCCTTAAAAAAGGCTGGCGCCATTGTCGACTATGTCGAATTTGGCCGTGAGTCGCTGGCTTCCTTATATGCCACCTATATGGTCATCAGCTGTGCTGAAGCCACTTCCAATAACGCCAATTTAGATGGCATTAAGTTTGGCCCATATTACGAAGGCAAGTCCTATCAAGAAGTTATGTATCAAGCGAGAACCAAAGGTTTCTCGGAACTTATTAAGCGTCGCTTTGTTATCGGATCATATTGCTTGATGAAAGAAAACCAAGAAGAGTTGTTCCTCGCCGCTCAAAGAAATAGAGCCAAAATCGTTAAGCGTACGAATGATATTCTTTCCGATTACGATTTTATATATGTTCCTGCCGCTCCAAGCGTTGCTCCTAAGAAAGACGCCAAGAGCGACAAGTTAAGCGATGAATATTTGATTGCCGACAACCATTTGGCTTTAGGCAACTTCGCTGGTTTGCCATCCATTACCATTCCTCTTTTCTTAGAGAACGGCTTGCCAGTTGGCGTCAACGTCATGGGCCGTGCGTTTGAAGAATCTAACGTTCTTGCCATGGCTTCCGCCTTAGAAAACATCACTGGCTTAAATGGCTTATCGGTCAAAAACAAAAAGGAGGGCAACTTATGAATTTCGAACCAGTAATCGGTCTTGAAATCCACGTTCAGATGAAGACAAAATCCAAGATGTTCTCGTCTTCTCCTAACGGTTTCTCCAAAACCCCAAATACTCAGATTACCGAACTGGATATGGGCTACCCAGGCGCTATGCCAGTCGTTAACAAACAAGCGGTCATCAATGCCATCCGTGTGGCGAATGCTTTGCATATGGAAATTGACCACACTCTTTATTTCGATCGTAAGAACTATTTCTATGCCGATCTTCCAAAGGGCTTCCAAATCACCCAACAAGCTAGACCAATTGGCAAGAATGGCTATTTAACCATCGAAATGCCAGATGGTTCCAAAAAGAACATCGGTATTGAAAGAATCCATATGGAAGAAGATACCTGTAAGCAGGAACACTTCCTCGATTATTCCTTGCTGGACTACAACCGTGCTGGCACCCCGCTTGTTGAAATCGTTTCTTTGCCGGAAATCAAGTCTGGTTATGAAGCCATGAAATATGTTGAGGCCATCCGTAACATTGTTATCTATTCCGGAACCTCCGATGGCAAGATGGAAGAAGGCTCGTTGCGTTGTGACGTCAACGTCTCCATTCGTCCGTTAGGCCAAAAAGAATTTGGCACCAAAGTCGAAGTCAAAAACTTGAACTCCTTGAAGAACATTCAAGAAGCTTTGGACTTTGAAATTGAGCGTCAAAGCAAAGTCATCCTTTCCGGTGGAGTCGTAAGACAAGAAACCAGGCGTTATGATGAAGCTAGCGGAAAGACCATTCTAATGCGCGTTAAAACCGACGCTGTTGACTATAAATATTTCTGCGAGCCAAACATCACTCCTGTCGCTTTGTCCGATAAATTCGTCCAAGATGCGATTGATTCTTGCCCAGAACTTTACGACGCAAAGAAAGAACGCTACTTAGCTGCTGGATTAAATAATTCCGATGCCTCTATTATTCTTGCCGACACCAAGATGGCCTCTTACTTTGAAAAAGGCATGCCGTTGGTTAAAAACGCCAAAGACTTAGCCAACTTCTTGATTGTTGAAATCAATGGTTATCTTAACAAGAACGGAAAGACCATCGATGAACTTCCAATTGAGCCAAGTGTCTTAGCTGAGATTGTTTTAATGCAAGAGACCGGCGGTCTCCAACATAAACAATGCGTCCAGATTTTGGATCGCGTTCTTGAAACTGGAGAAGCTCCAAAAGTTGCTCAGGAAAAGTTGGGCATCAAAGCTCAAATTTCCGACAATTCAGTTATCTTGAAATTCGTCAACCAAGTATTGGATGCCAATCCTCAATCTATTGCCGACTGGAAAGGTGGCAAAGACAGGGCTTTAGGCTTCTTGGTTGGTCAAGTTATGAAAGCTTCGCAAGGCAAAGTTAACCCTGCGGAAGTTTCAAAAACCTTAATTGCAGAAATGCAAAGGAGATAAATATGATCAAAAATGTTTTAGTTACCGGTGGCTTAGGTTTCATTGGAAGTGAAACCGTAGTCGAGCTTATCGAAAAGGGCTATAACCCAATTATCGTCGACAATCTTTCTAATTCTAAGCTTGCTGTCCTTGATAGAATTAAAAAAATAGCGTGTGTATCGCCTCTTTTCTATAAGGTCGATTGTACTGATTTAGACTCGATGAGAAAGATTTTCGCCGAGAACAAAATTGATGCGGTTATCCATTTCGCTGGTTTTAAATCAGTTGCTGAATCGGTTGAAAAGCCAGATGAATATGAAAGAAACAACGTTGGTTCTTTGAAGGTTGTTCTTGGTTTGATGGTTGAGTACCACGTTGATAACTTAATCTTCTCTTCTTCCGCTACTGTTTACGGAAATCCAGAAAGATTGCCTGTCACTGAAGAAGATCCTATTGGGAAACCTGCAAGTCCATATGGCAGAACCAAGATCGAATGTGAACTTGTTTGCAAGGAATTCTGCAAGCAATATAAACAGCTAAACATAGCGCTTCTTAGATATTTCAACCCAATCGGCGCTCATCCATCTGGACTTTTAGGCGAAGATCCAAACGGTATTCCAAATAACTTGATGCCATATATTACCAAGGTTGCGATTGGCAAACTGCCATTCCTTCACGTTTATGGCTCTGATTATGAAACCGAGGATGGAACCGCTATCCGTGATTATATTCACGTTGTCGACTTGGCAAAGGGCCATATTGCTGCGTTAAATAAGCTTGACCAAAAGTCCGGATTGGTTATCTACAACCTTGGAACTGGTAAAGGAACTTCAGTCCTTGAAATCGTCAATGCATTCAAAAATGCAACAGGTGCCAACCTTCCTTATCAAATCGAAGGCAGGCGCCCTGGAGACGTTCCAGTCTCTTACGCTAATTGCGACAAAGCGTGGAAAGAACTCAATTGGAAAACTGAATTGAGCATCCAAGACGCTTGCCGCGACGCCTACAACTTCCAAATCAAAAATCCTAATGGAATAGATTAAGGAGAAACATATGGAAAAATTTGCTGTCACATTGGAAAACGGCCGCACCTTGTATGGTGCTTCCTGGCCTATCGAGAACCCAAGAATGCATCTTGTGGTTCACACCGGTATGCAAGAAAAGGCCACTCGTTATGAAGAATTCGCGAAATTCTTGAACGAGAACGGAATTGACGTCTATGTTTTGGATGCTCACGGTCAAGGATTTAATGCCCCAACCGAGGAACATCTTCAACTTTGGCCAGAAGATGGTTTCTTTGATTCCGTTAATGCGATGCATCAAAAAATTGAAGAACTCAAGAAAGACGGAAAGCCAACTTGCTTGATGGGTCACTCAATGGGTAGCTTCATGACTCAGTCTTACTTGGAAACCTATCCAAACACTGCTGACAAAGTCATCATTATGGGTTCTAACGGACCAGCCAAATTGTTGATGTCCATGGGCTGTTTCTTA
>CAYPED010000042.1:0-6862 GCA_964409745.1 uncultured Staphylococcaceae bacterium
GTTTGAAGAAAAATCTATTTTATCCAACTCTTGAATAATTTTTCCTCGGAGAAAGAGAAATATGAGTCGTTTCCAACAATTATGTGATCCAAAAAGATAAGACCCAATTTTTCGGCCGATTCATTTAGCTGATAAGAGAATTCGATATCTTCGGAAGATGGCAAAGGGAAACCGGATGGGTGATTGTGGATCAAAATGAAAGCGTGCGCCCCATCCTTAAGGGCCGTGGACAAAGTCTGCCCAATCGATAAGGAAGAAAACGATTGGTTATTGAAAGACAATGTGTGTTCGGCGATTAAGGATTTTGTTCGATTGACGCTTAACAAAATTATTTCTTCGCCTTTGCTGGATTCCCACCGTTTCCGATAAAAAGAATAGATTTCTCTGGGAGAGTCAAACTTCTTCAAGGGCTGTTTGCTGGCCCTTTTGGAAAGCTCTCCGATGGCCAATAACTCCAAAGATTTGGATTTCGAGATGCCTTTGATGGCGGATAGTTCGGCTGTCGAGGCGTTCAAAATACCGTTTATCGAAGCAAATTTCTTAAGCAATTCGTCGGCGATGTCCAAAGCCGAAGAGCCCTTGTATCCCGTCCTTAAAAGGATGGCGAGCAACTCACGGTTATTTAATGAATTAATGCCGTAAGTCATGGCTTTCTCCCTTGGCCTCTCTTCGCTGGGCAGTTCCTTAATCTTGATCATTTCCAGGTGAATTGCCAGCCGCCCGGAATCTTGGTCGTTCCAGTGTCCGAAGTGAACAATTTGTAGCAGACCACCGCCACCACGGCGATGGCCATGATGGCCAAAACGGCGGCCAAGGTTATGGCCTCCCCTGGCACGATTTCGTTGAGTCTTGATTCGCTTAATCTTCTTCCATTCATATAAAAAGACCTCCTACCTACTATTAGCGGGCAAAGAGGTCATTTTACTTACAAAGTGGATAATTTTTCTTTAACGGAAGCTAATAAGCCTTCGTTCTTCTCGAGCTTGTCTTTCTCCAAATTGACTTTCTCCTTTGGAGCCTTCTGGACGAAGCCAGGGTTGGAGAGCATCTTCTTGGAACGTTCGACTTCGGAAGTCAATCTCGCTTCTTCGGCGATTAACTTAGCCTTCAATTCAGCTGGATCGATGTCTTCCTCGACCTCCAAGGAATAGCCCGGGTAGAAGAAGGCATTAGCCTTGCTGTCTTTCGAATAGGAGACTTCCTTAGCGAAGGTAAATCTCGATAAGTATTTCTCAAAGCCTTTGAATGGGGCTTTCGGAGAGATGGTCAATTTCACCGGAGCGTTAGGGGCGATGCCATTCGAGGACTTGTAGTTGCGGACGTCCTTAATCATCGATTCCGCTAACTTGAGGGTTTCATTTCCTTTCTTTGAAAGGAACTTGCTATCGTATTCCGGATATTTCTCCAAACAGACGGATTCGAGATGCTTCGGAAGGGAGAGATACATTTCCTCTCCGACAAACGGGGCGTAAGGATAAACCAGTAAGATTATGTTCCTCATCAAATAATAGAGGACGTTCTTGGTGGCTTTCTCTACTTCTCCGCCTTCCTGAAGGGCCACTTTGCTCATCTCGAGATAAGAGGAGCAGAAGTCGTCATAGACGAAGTTATAAAGATAAGTGGAGGCTTGTCCGAATTCGAAGGCTTCCATCTTGGCGGTCAATTTCTTAAGCATACGCATATACCTATCCAAGATGCCTTTATCTAATGGGGACAAGCTCAAGGATTTGAGGTCCTCTGGCTCGAAATTATCGCCTAAGATGCCTTCCACGTAACGGGTGGAGTTCCAAATCTTATTGAGATAGTTCTCGGCGGATTGGATCTTCTCCTCGCTGTAACGCATATCAAGTCCTGGAGAGGAGGAAGTGGTGATGAAGAGACGCAAAGCGTCAACCCCATATTTGGCGATGACGTCGATCGGGTCCACGCCATTGCCCAAGGACTTGGACATCTTCCTGCCTTGCGGGTCCCTGATTAAGCCATGGATGACGACTTTCTTGAATGGGACCTGGTCGGTGAAATGAAGCGAATCGAAAATCATGCGGCTGACCCAGA
Source organism: uncultured Staphylococcaceae bacterium (assembly GCA_964409745.1). Taxonomy (GTDB): domain Bacteria; phylum Bacillota_I; class Bacilli_A; order RFN20; family CAG-826; genus UBA4951. The sequence goes on from CAYPED010000042.1 coordinate 2,056, forward strand.
AGAAGATGATGTCATAACCGGTGACTAAGACGGAAGTAGGGAAGTAACGTTTGAAGTCCTCGGCTTCGGTGTTTGGCCAGCCAAGAGTGGCGAATGGCCATAAGGCGGAGGAGAACCAAGTATCCAAGACATCCTCGTCCTGGACGTATTTATTCATATCTGGCTCTTCCATGGAGACTAGCATCTCACCGGTCTCTTTGTTGTAGTAAGCCGGGATTCTATGACCCCACCATAATTGACGAGAAACGCACCAATCTTCGACGTTCTTCATCCAGCGGATGAGGACGTTCTCGAAACGCTTCGGGAGGAAGTTGACCTTGCCTTCGGTTTTCTGAGTGGCTAAGACCTTCTCGGCAAGTGGCTTCATCTTGACGAACCACTGGGCGGAAAGCATCGGCTCGACCACCGCGTCGCTTCTTTCGGAATGACCGACGGAGTGGACCATTTCTTCAATCTTGACGAGATGGCCGTTCTTTTTGATCTCTTCGACCAATGCCTTACGGCATTCGTAACGGTCCATGCCTTCGTATTTGCCGGCTAACTTGTTCATGTGTGCGCTCTCATCGAGGACCTTGATAAACTTGAAACCGTATTTCTTGGCAAGATTGAAGTCGTTAGGATCGTGGGCCGGGGTGCACTTCATGGCCCCGGTGCCGAACTTGATGTCGACATAGCTATCACCCATGATTGGGAGCTCATCGCCATTGGCGGGGTTAATGACCTTTTTGCCGATTAAATGTTTATATCTTTCGTCCTTTGGGTTGACGAAGACGGCGGTGTCGCCGAACATCGTTTCCGGACGGGTGGTGGCAACGATTAATTTCTCGTTACTATCAACGACGTCGTAGGCGAAATAGAAGAACTCGCCTTTGTCGTCTTTGTGGATGACTTCGATATTAGAGAGGGCGGTCTTCAAAACTGGGTCCCAGTTGATGATTTTCTCGCCTTTGTATAACAAACCCTCGTTATAAAGGGTGACGAAGACCTTCTTGACGGCTTCGTTTAATCCTGGGTCGAGGGTGAAACGTTCTCTGGTGTAGTCCACCGATAAGCCTAAGGATGCCCATTGGGAATGGATGATGGAGGCATATTCGTCCTTCCAAGACCAGGCTTTCTCCAAGAATTTCTCTCTTCCTAAGTCATAACGGGAAACGCCTTCCTTGCGGAGTTTCTCTTCGACTTTGGCTTGGGTGGCGATGCCAGCGTGGTCGCAGCCAGGCACCCAAAGGACGTCGAAACCCTTCATTCTCTTATAACGGCAGATGATATCATCTGGGATGGTGTCCATGACGTGGCCTAAATGTAATTTTCCGGTTACATTTGGAGGCGGGATGACGATGGAGAATGGCTGTTTGGTCTTATCTCCGGCGGTGAAATAGCCGGCTTTGACCCATTTCTCGTATTTCCCTTCCTCGACTTTAAGATGATCGTAATGCTTATCGAGCATATGGATTCCTCCTATAAAAAACAAAAACGCCCCTAGATAGGGACGCGGCGCGTGGTACCACCCTAATTCCTACGTTTCATAGGCACTCGTTATCCTTAACGGCGGATCACGGGAATTCTCATTCCTGTCTCCGGAACGACTCACCGTTTCACCCTTATCCTGCTTGCACCTACGAGGACTCTCTATCAAGGGGAAGGACGGATCCCTTTCCTTCATCGACGTGGTTATTATAAAGAAAAGTCAGATTATTACAAGCAAACTTCGGTCTCATATTTGCGACTTTCCTAACTTTTGTCATAATTACCACCGTAGGTATTGAAAGAAGAAACTTCTTTGATATAATTTTTAAGCGACTTAATTAATTAGGATTTATATAAGGAGGGACATAAGTGAAGAAAGAAGAACTCTATCAGTATTTCTTGAATCAGCTTAAAGACGGCTCTTGTTATGTGGAAATCGCCAAGGGCAAAGCCAGCTACAAGATGACCCGTGGGTCGTTCAAAACTAGGGACAACATCGTCGATCGCCATAGATTGACCTTCTCGTTCCAGGACGGCAACCGCTACATCTTCACCGACGGCAAAGTCCAAGCCGAGATCATCGTCGATAGAGAGGAATGGGTCAAATTCCACTTCCACGTCGACCCGGGGTACAACCGCTTCAAGCTCCACTTCAAGACTTTTGAAGACGAGCATATCTATGGTTGCGGCGAGCAATATAGCGCTCTGGACCTTAAAGGCAAGGACGTTCCTATCTGGGTTTCCGAGCACCAGCAGGTGATGAAAATCGTCAAAAAGCAGATCCGAGAAAGACTCCACGGCCCACAGCCGGACCACGAATCCCCATATAAGGAGCACCAGACCTATTGCTCCGCCCCATCCTTCATGTCATCCAAGGGCTATGCCTTCTATTGCCATGAGGATACCTATGGATTCCTTTCTTTTAGAAAGGATGAACTATTCATCAAATTCAGGCAGGTCCCGCAGTCAATCTCCTTATTGGCGGCCGATAGCATGCTTGAGCTTGCTCAGGAAGTCTCCAAATTGGTCGGCCTCCCACCGAAAGTCCCATCTTGGGTCAACGATGGCGTCATTCTTGCCGTCCAAGGCGGAAGCGAAGTCTTATTAAAGAAATACGAGGAAGCCAAAGCCAAAGGATTGAAGGTCTCCGCCATCTGGTGCCAGGATTGGTGCGGCAACCACGTGACCAGCTTCGGCTACCAGGTCTATTGGAACTGGGAAGCCGATGAAAAGCTATATCCTAATCTGAAAGAGATTATCAAGAAACTCAACTCCGAAGGGGTCAGGTTCTTAGGCTATATCAACACCTTCTTGAAAGAAGGGGCTCCGATGTATCTGGAAGCCAAAGCCAAAGGCTTCTTGATCCGTCATAAGGATGGCTCCGTCTATCACATCAAATCCACCACCTTCAACGCCGGCATCGTCGATTTGACCAATCCGACGGCCAGAAGATGGTATGTCGATATCATCAAGAAGAACATGATCGAATACGGCTTATCCGGTTGGATGGCCGACTTCGGCGAATATCTCCCGACCGATTCGGTCTGTTACGGCGGCGAATCCGAGAAATTGCATAACCGCTGGCCGACCATGTGGGCGAAATGCTCCTATGACGCGGTTCAGGAAGAGGGCAAAGAAGATGAAATCTTCTACTTCTCCAGAGCGGCTTATGGCCATACCTTCCAATTCACTTCATCGATGTGGAATGGCGACCAGCACGTCGACTTCTCCGATGAATACGGATTGGGAAGTGTTATCCCAGCCTGCATCTCATTAGCCTGCTCAGGCTGTGGCGTCATCCATTCCGATATCGGAGGATACACCACCATCACGGCTTTGTATCCGATGAAGAGGAATTCCGAGCTCTTCAACCGTTGGAGCGAGATGAATATCTTCTCGCCTGTCTATCGCACCCACGAAGGCAACCAGCCGAAGAACAATGTTCAGTTCGATGATCCAAATTGCTATCCGGAATTCATCAAAAACACCGATATCTTCGTGGCTTTGAAGCCATATCGTGAACATTTGTATAAGGAATATTACGAACACAATATCCCGATGATCGCGCCATTGTTCTTCTACTTTAATGAAGAAAAGGCCTACCTCAATAAAAGGGAATACATGTTCGGTCCTGATATTCTCGTCTCCCCGGTTCTAAGACCAAATGAGACGAAGCACCACTACTATCTCCCTGAGGGAGAATGGATTCAGTTCTTCACCAACGAAGAAGTGAAGTCCGGCGAAGGAGAGATCGAATCTCCTCTCGGATTGCCTATCGCTTTCTATAGAAAGAATTCCCCATTCGCGGAACTCTTTAAGAAGTTAAACCAAGAAAAAGGAGGAAAATAAAATGAAATACTTTCTTGATTCAGCCAAATTAGACGAAATTGACTACGCTTACAAAAACTTCGCCATCGACGGCGTCACCACTAACCCAAAACACATCATGGCCTCTGGCAAACCATTCATGGTCGCCATCACCGACATTGCCAACTGGCTTAAGGAAAACAAATTGGACGGAGGATACGAAGTCTTCCCAGTCTCAGTTGAGATCAACCCGCATTTAGCCACCGCTGACGAGATGGTTACCGAAGCCAGAAAGATCGCTGCTATCTCCAAGAACTTCGTCATCAAGATCCCATGCACCACCGAAGGCGTCATCGCCGCCCATAGATTGGAGCAAGAAGGCATCCGCACCAACGTCACCTTGGTCTTCTCCCCATCTCAGGCCATCCAAGCCGGAAGAATCGACGCTAAGTTCGTTTCCCCATTCGTTGGCTGGAAAGAGAACAATGGCGAAGACACCTATGATTACATCGCCAAAATCGTCGATATCTACAAAGAAAAAGGCTATAAGACCGAAATCATCGTCGCGGCCGTTAGAAACGGCAAGCAGATTGCCGACGCCGCCGAACTCGGTGCCGATATCGTCACTTGCGGCTTAGCGGTCTACGAAGACAGCTTCAACCACCCATTCACCACTTATGGCTTAGGCGTTTTCCAGAATGCCTGGGACAACACGAAAGGAAACTAAAATGAAAGTAGCCTTCATCGGCCTTGGCATCATGGGGATGCCGATGGCCAACAACGTCGCCAAGAAGTATGACTTAATTGGCTATGACGTCATCAAAAAGGAAACCAGTTTCCCTTTTGCCTCCTCATATAAAGAATGCGTCGATTTCGCCGACGTCATCATCTCGATGGTCCCGAAAAACGAGCATATGTTGGCCTTATTTAACGAAATCAAGCCATATTTCCATAAAGGCCAGATTTGGATCGATATGTCCACCATCTCCCCAGCCACCAACCAGGGAGTTGCAAAGCAACTCGAAGGCACGGG
>CAYPED010000043.1:0-1496 GCA_964409745.1 uncultured Staphylococcaceae bacterium
GATACCTGGCGTTGGTCATATCGTCCTTATCTTTTGTATGGGTGACGTTAATGAATGAACCTGGAGCCACCCCGTTATAGCCTTCTTCCAGAATGACTTCGGTCAGATCTTCGACTTTAAGGGTATCGATCCAAGAACAAAGGGTGGATAGCTTCGTCCAGTACTCGCTATGGAAGGTGGAATCGTTATCGACGCATACCCTAATGGAACTGTTAAAATCTCCATAGGAGAAATTAACGTCAAAGGTGCCTTCTTTGGTGAACCACACCTTATATTCAGGGCCCACATTGTTGCTGTAGTTATAGGTGATGTCGGCATATGGGGTATAACTCGTCTTGCTATCGTCAATGGTGATAATGTCCGTTGCATCGTCGAAAGTGATGGCATCGTCATAGATACCCGGAAGAGTTTGACGCTGGATGTTATATCTTGGGTCAATCGTCAATGAATAGTATTGCAACGTGTTCACGTAATAGGTCTTGACCCTATCAACGTACCTGTAATAACAGTCTCCCTTCTCGGATGTCTCATAAGGAAGAGTGTAAAGGTCACCTTCAATGCCGGTCATAACGGGCACGGTGTTTCTGTCGTGATTGCAGCTATAGATTATGCCCGGGATGATGAACCAAATGATTAACGCAGAGTTCTTTACCATGCCTTCATTTTAGCAAATCCCATATTTGGGAGATACATAAAGGCTTCATTTATCTAAAAATGAACACCTTTTAGGCCGTAATAGGCGAAAAATAAATGTAATCATTTACTTTTCTCTTTTTTGGAGTAGTATGCGAAACGTTTCGCTTAAACGAAAGGAAAACGTATATGAACAATCCAAAGAAATTATTGGTTCTTGCGGCTTCGATGCTATTGCTCGCGGGCTGCAACGAAAATACTCCTTCCGATGCCTCTTCCAGTTCCGAACCTGAGGAACCAAGCAGCAGCTCCGTTACCCCAGTCGGAGACGATTGGTCGGAAGCCGATAAGACCTTGATAAAGAAATACTCCGGCGAGGTCCTTCTTTATCCGTATGGCTTCTCCGCTAAGCCAACCGTTAAGGAATTGACCGATAGCAACGGGGATAAATACCTTCAGATCGCCTCCGCTTCTTCGTCTTTCAGCATCGCTGATTATCAATATGATTTGATCAACACTGGCTGGAACGGGGTTTATGACTATAACGGCAACATCGCTCAAACCGATAGCAACGGAACCACCTATTACGAATTCGGCAAGGTCTCTGAAGACGGAAATGTCGGATATAACCTCACTTATTACTTTGCTAAATCTAACAACAAAGGCTATAACGTCATCCAATGCTACAACGACTTGGATGCCAAAGCCGATACTAAGAGCGAATGGTCCGAGACCGAGAAGTCTGTCTTCAACACTTATATCTCCATTCTTCCGGCCAAGCTCAAATTAAGCGTCACCAATGGGGTTTACGCCCAAGAGGAAGATGTGGTCATCGCCCAGGATTTATCGGCGGTCAACTATGT
>CAYPED010000043.1:1506-6837 GCA_964409745.1 uncultured Staphylococcaceae bacterium
AAGATAACGTCAACATCTTAAAGAACGATGGTTGGACTCTTAATGATAAGATGTCCAAAGAATACACCACCTACGTTTTGGAGAAGAAGACCAAAGAAGGGGCCACCGTTTACGCCTCGGTCTATTATTTCTCCGGTAATACGATCTCCTTTACTTACTACGCCAACATCCAGACTTCGGAATCTTGGCCAAGTGCTTTCGTCGCTTCCTTCGAATCTGCCAGCGGATTCACCATCCCTCAATTCCCAGATAGCTCGATTACCAAGTATTACTATTACGAAAAGGCCGGTATCTCCTATATCTATGCCTACGTTGAGGATTTCTATATCGAATCCTCCTATTCCAACTTGGTCGAGAATAAGGGTGGCTTATACGATGGTTCTTACCAGTGGTACACCAACTGGGAAGAGACTTGGTTCTTATCCGCTTCTTCTTCTTGGGACAGCACCACTTACGATGATATCTTCTCCATTTCCTTCGGATTATTAGATGAACCATATGATGAGTTTGTCACTTCCTATCCAAATGCGAAGATCAATTCGTTCCTTTCTGAGAACGATTTAGACGGAATTACCCTCCCAACCTTCGATTTCTCCTCTTATACCTCTAAATCAACCCTAAAGGTTGTCCCTTATACCTATGAAGAGGCTTATCAGGACGCTTACGCAGAGATCGAGAATTCCCCGGATTGGTACGACATCGAGGAAGGCGATTATGCGGCCTATGCTGCCAAAGCCACCGAATTGGCCAAGCAGAACGTCAATATCGCCGTCAAGGTCTTCGATCCAGAGATCACTTTGGATACCGAAGGCAATAAGACCGTCCATAAAGCCTATGAATATGCCTACTCGGTCCTTTCTAAGTATGGCTGGGCCAAGGTTACTTCGTATGCTTATGACGCCGCTTATGAAGATCCAACCGGTACTATCTTAGTCGGTATTACCCTTGCTAACGGGGTCACCACCGTGACTTATGCCCCAGGTTCCAAACAAGCCCATGAGCCAGCCTTCTATTTCGAAGCCACCAACTGTTCCATCGTCGCCGGCGGAACCTATCAAACTAAGTTAGTTTGCGACATGCTTAAGGGCGATGTTACCTACACTTCTTCGAACTCTAAGTTCACCGTCGATAGTAACGGCTTAGTCACCGCTTCGGCTGACGCTCAGCCAGGCGAAGGCACCACCATCACCGCCACTATCTTAGCCGAAGGAGAAACCAGTGAAAGAACCGCCACCGCTTATGTCTCAATCGGCGAATATTACACCTTCGATACCGCTATCCAAAAAGTCGCCGACTTATTCAACACCTACTTCAACTTATCCGAAGGAGATGAAGGATATGCCGTTCCGAAGAAAGTCGATGTCCCTCAGGATGATGGCTCGACCTTCACTTATTATCGCGTGGAGATGAAACCAAGCAGCGTCACCACCGTCGATGGGGGATGCAGCTTCGCCAGCGCCAACCTCATTCCAAACGAATTTGACGACGTCAATGATGGAACTTGGACCAAAGCCACCTTCGGTGATGATGATATCCCGGGAAAAATGCTCGATTACGTCCACTATAACGACGATGAAGAGGGTTCTGTTGTCCAACTTGGATACGAAGTCTATACCGACCCAACCGACAATAAGATCATCATCGCTGTGAACGCTTACGATTCCTATTGATGATAAATAAAAAAAGAGGCCTCGTTTGGGACCTCTTTTTTTCTTACTGATTACATGGCCATGGCGGCGAGTAATGCAAGCAGCCAAATGACGAAGGCCACCGCGTCAACGACAGTACCAACCAAAGCCGGGACTTTCAGAGAGAATTTGCCTTTCAAGCATAAGCCGACGATGCTGCAGGCTAAGCCGACAAAGCACATCCAGCCCATGAAGAAGAAGGCTAAGACACCAAGGACGATGCCGACGATGCCCAAAACCAAAGATGCGATACTGGTAGGTGGCATCTTCTGCTTTTCAGTAGGTTCCATTTATGTTTTCTCCTTATGGATTTCTTCCATTATAGAAAAAAAATGAATTTCGCAAGGTTTAGTATTTATCGCACTTTTCCGGTTTCTTTGCTTGTCAGCGAAATCAATAAAACGCATAGGCTTTTTACGCGCATATTTAGATTAAAAGATTTGATTCAAAAATAAAAAAGACGCCTGATTGACGTCTTATTTATCCAACTGGTCGGGATAGCCAGATTCGAACTGGCGATCTTCTGTACCCTAAACAGACGCGGTAACCAAGCTGCGCTATATCCCGAAGTGATGAAATTATATAGCAAAACCCTCCTTAAAAGATAGGCAAGAAAAAAGATGCGTGGTTTAGGCGCATCTTCTTTTTTGCTAGTTATTAGGCAATGACGTTTTTAAGGGCTGGTTTGTCGTTTTTGGCAACACCATACTTGGCGGTGATCTTCTCGCCTTCGTAGCACTTATAGGTCTTGCCATCTTTCTCGGTGATCTTGTCCTGAGCGGTTACAAAGTAATTCATGTTGTAATCATTGTAACCGAGGGTGTAATAAGCGTTTCCGGTGTATTTGTTGCCGGATTCATCGGAGGTGGTGAACTGACCTTGGTAGTCGAGGCCAATGCTTCCTTCGCCAGCAGAGGTCAACTTCATGACCTTGGTGACATAGTCGCCAGAGACGTTGCCGTCAACGGTCGGGTTGATGTCGCTATAGTAGACGCCCGCATCGCCATTGGCATACTTGTAGTTGTAGTTGAACCACATGGTGGCGGAGACATAATTGACGAGCGAGCTGATGCTAAAGCTCATGCCAGCTCTATTAATGTCGCCGAGCTCGCCGGTCTGAGAGGTAAGGAAATTCCATAGATTCTCGTAGCACAAATCATTGAAACGATCGCTGTTCCCGGCTTTTAAGAGAGTCAAATCGTCATCGCTGACAGCATATTGCTTGGACTGGGTGACTGGATCTTTTTCGCCAATCTTCTCTTCGCCAACCAAATTGAAGGCCTGATTGTCTTCGACGTAATAATACCAAACCTGCACGATTCTGGTTTCGCCAGCGCTGGTGAGAGTGGCTTTGCCATAATAGGACAAATCATCGATGTTGACGCTGGAATAGCAATCTAGCAAAGAATCGGCAGAATTATCCAATTCATCGTAATATTCACGCTTATAGGTGTAGGTTACTTTGCTTGGCAAAACGTAGTCAGGAAGCTCGTGTTTGGCGTTAACGGCTTCGGCTCTTTGCTTCCAGAGATCGGCATCGATGGTTTTGGTTGGTAGATAGCCATCTCCATCGTCACCGCTCTTTTTGCCACCGAGGCCAATGCCCAAGCCTAAGATTAAGGCTAATAAGCAAGCGCCGATGACGGAGCCATAGATGATGCATTTCTTCTTGCCGTGCTTCTCAACGAATTGGTTGATGACGACTTTGGCGTTCTTCTTCTCTTCTTTTTGCTCGTTGGCGGCTTCAGACGGCTCGCCGACGGCTTCTTTCTTTTCTTCTTCCATATTGGAGGTCCTTTCTTCCGTCTCCGCCAAAAGTATATGACAATTCGGCTTTCATTCAATATTGAATGTCAGCCTGAAAATATTGCTTAAGCAGATTTATACTGCGCACTTTTCACGAAAAACAACAAACTGCGCAGTATAAACCCCAAAAATAGCCGTTTTTCGGTCAAAAAAGCCGTTTAAACTGCGCAAAATGGTATAAAGTTGAAAAACTGCGCAGTATAATTGACGCAGATGGAGGCATCCTTATGATCAAAAGAGAAAAATATTTAAAAGAAATAAGGCCTTTTTATGAAAGCGATCTTATCAAGATAATCACTGGTATCAGAAGATGCGGCAAGTCCGTTATCTTGAAAAGCATCTATGATGAAATATCGGAAAGGACCGACAATATCTTATATTTAGATTTCGAAGATGCCTTGACCTTGAAAGATTACGGGACAGTTGAAAAACTTTTATCTTTCGTTGAGCAAAGTAGAAAGAAAGGGAAAAGTTATATCTTTCTAGACGAAGTCCAAAACGTGAAAGATTGGGCCATTGCCGTCAAAACTTTGAGATTGCACAACAATTCAGTTTTTATCTCTGGTTCTAACTCAAAATTATTATCCAAGGAGTTTGCCACCGAACTTTCCGGCCGTTATGTGTCTTTCAGAATCAGACCTTTCGTTTATAAAGAAGCCAAAGTGTACGCTGATGAGTTAGGCAAGTCCATCGACCCGATGGATTATCTCATTTGGGGAGGATTCCCAAAGAGATTCGAAATGGATAACACCAAGGATACAATTAGGTACTTGGAGGACTTAGAAGACACCATCGTCATCAAAGACTTAATCAAACGATACAAAATCAAAAAACCAGAATTATTCGAGAAATTCGTTCATTTTGTCTTAAGAAACAATTCTCGCATTTTCTCCTCGAGGTCAATCCATAAATATTTGATTAACCAAGGGGTTAATTGTTCCTCGAATACCATCTGCAATTACATGCATTATCTTAGAGAAGCCTACGTCATCGACGAAATATCCCAATATTCATCGAAAGTTAAAAGAGAATTGGATTTCAATCCGAAGGTCTATGACTCCGATGTTTCTTTCAATTCTTTGAAGGTCGACAATGGCCGTTATGATTTGGACCATAACTTAGAGAACGTCGTTTACAACGAGCTTCTTTATATGGGCTATGAGCTAAAAGTCTTCGACAACAAAGGCAAGGAAATCGACTTCATCGCTTCCAAGGATGGAAAAACCTATCTTATTCAAGTTGCCTATTCCGTCTTTGATGACAAAGCCTATAAGAGAGAATTCGAAGCCTTCAAAGACTTAGATAACCTCAATCAGAAAATTATCATAACCAACGATGATATCGATTATTCTACCTCAACCGTAAGACATATTAGATTCAAAGATTTCTTATTGATGGAAGACTTATAAACAAAACAAACGCGAAACAAAAAAGCCCGGATTGCCGGGCTTTTATTATCAATTATCGAAATCGTCGTAGTCGTCATCATCCATATATTCTCTATCGGAACAGTTATCGGGATCGTCCCAATCGTATTCATCATGAGGTGGTTTGCTACTTGGTTTGTTGCTTTCTATAGGATGGTTGCCAAATAAAATATCAAAAAAGGATGGTTCTTTCTTTTCGTCATCAAAAGGATTTTCGCTTTGGCTTAGAAAGAGATTTTCATTATTTATCATATGGATTTCTCCTAGTTTTATTATAAGTTAAAGCCTCTCGGAAAAGTGAAATGTGCACATATTTTTGCATTAAGTGGGCTTTTTTTGGCTGAGTTAGTGCATAAAAATGTGCGGACCCACAGAAAAACGCATTGGGAGTTAGAGAAAAAATAAAAACG
>CAYPED010000044.1:0-3947 GCA_964409745.1 uncultured Staphylococcaceae bacterium
TCTTGACCTTCTTTGGATCATCTTTCTTGCGGAGGAAGTTGGCCATGCCTTCCTGCTGGTCATAGGATTCGAAGCAGGAACCGAAGGCTTTTTCTTCAACCGTGATGGCGGAATCCATATCGACGTATAAACCATCGTTGATGGCTTTCTTGCAAGCGCGGACGGCGATAGGGGCCTGGGAAGCGATCTTGTTGGCTAATTTCTTAGCGACGTTCATAAGGTTGTCCAAAGTGGTGACCTTATTGACTAAACCGATGCGATAAGCTTCCTTGGCATCGATGTTGGTGGCGGTGTAGATCATCTGTTTGGCATAGCCAACGGAGATCAATCTGGCCAAACGCTGGGTGCCGCCGAATCCCGGGGTGATGCCGAGACCGACTTCTGGCTGACCGAAGACAGCGTTGTAAGAGCAGACGCGGATGTCGCAAGACATGGCGATTTCGTTTCCGCCGCCAAGAGCGAAGCCATTAACGGCCGCGATGACAGGGATTGGGAAGGTTTCGATCTTGCGGAAGATATCGTTGCCCTTCTTGCCAAAGGCTTCGCCTTCGGCTTTGGAGAGTTTGGACATTTCGCCGATGTCGGCGCCGGCGACGAAGGATTTCTCGCCCGCACCGGTCAAGATCAAGCATCTGACTTCGTCAAGGTTGACGGAGTCGAGGACGGAATTGAGATCATCCAAGACCTGGGAGTTCAAAGCGTTCAAGGCTTCTGGACGGTTGATGGTGATGATTCCGATTTGTCCTTCTTGGACATAATTGACAAACATTTCTATATTCTCCTATTTAAAGAAATTATTCGCGTTCGACTAAGGTGGAGCAGCCCATGCCGCCACCAATGCAAAGGGTGGCTAAGCCCTTCTTGGCACCGCGGGCTTCCATGGCGTGGAGCAAGGTGACCAAGATTCTGCAACCCGAGGCACCGACTGGGTGACCTAAGGCAATGGCGCCGCCATTGACGTTGAGTTTGCTTAAATCAAAGCCGAGTTCTTTGCCGACAGCGCAGGACTGAGCAGCGAAGGCTTCGTTGGCTTCGTATAAATCGATGTCTTCGATCTTCCAACCGGTCTTGGCTAAGACTTTCTTGGTGGAAGCGACAGGGCCAACACCCATGATGGATGGATCAACGCCGCCTAAGGCGCCGGCGATCCAAGTGGCCATTGGCTTCAAGCCAAGTTCTTTGGCCTTTTCTTCGCTCATGACAACGATGGCAGCGGCGCCGTCATTGATGGAGGAAGCGTTGCCAGCGGTGGTGTAACCATCGGCATTGATGGTACGGAGTTTGGCTAAATCGGCCATCTGCATGCCGAAACGTGGGCCTTCGTCGGTGTCGACGACGGTGTCACCTTTCTTGCCATGGATGGTGACTGGGACGATTTCCTTCTTGAAGGCGCCAGACTTGATGGCGGCTTCAGCCTTATGCTGGGAATTGAGGGCGAATTCGTCTAATTCTTCTCTTGTTAAGTGCCACTGAGCGGCGACGTTATCAGAGGTTTTGATCATGTGATAGTTATTGAAGGCATCCCAAAGGGCGTCTTTGATCATCAAGTCGGTTAATTTGCCATCGCCCATACGATAGCCGTAACGGGCTTTGTCTAAGGCAAATGGGGCCAAGGACATGTTTTCGACACCACCGGCGACGATGATGTCAGCTTCGCCAGCCATAATCATGGCAGCGGCCATGTTGACGCAGTTCAAACCGGAACCGCAAACGACGTTGATGGTAACGGCTGGGACTTCGACTGGAAGACCGGCTTTGATGGAGCACTGACGGGCGACGTTCTGGCCTAAACCAGCCTGAATGACGCAACCCATGAGGACTTCGTCGACCTGCTCTGGCTTGATGCCGGCGCGGTTGATTGCTTCGCGGATAACGATGGATCCGAGCTCAGCGGATGGGACGTTAGAAAGAGCACCACCCATCTTACCGATTGGGGTTCTGCAGGCACTAACGAGCACAACTTTTTTGGACATAGAATCTCCTTATTTAACGTAAATCGCGTTTCCGATTTACAAATTTAACTGGGTATATTATGCGTAAGCGCAAGCGCCAAAGCAAACAAAAAACCTTGATAGAGGTTACACTAAGTGAATGGTTGTTCACTAATTGTCTAAAATTAAATATCGGTGGTTTTGCCTAACTTCCAAGGCTACTGCAATGAAGACCCATGCAGGTGAATAACCATTTATATAGCCATTGAAAATGGTTGCTTTCGGTGGGAATTGAGTTTCGAAATCGCTTACTTTTGATATGTAAAGCGCTTACATTTAAATCATCAAATTGATTAAATTATTTTTTAAGCGATTTTATAAATTTCTTTTGAGAAGTGGTCAAATGACTCAATTGGGTTTAGACTATGGCTCGTAGATAGGGCTCATCTTAGATGAAGTTAGAAATATGAAGTGCAAGGTCATAAGACATTTCAATACCGTGACGAAACATCGTCACCAGGTGCTTAGGAACGCCTCGCATATGGGCATCTTTTTCTTTGCCCTCCATCACGACCTAAGCAAGTATTCCCCAAAAGAATTCTGGACCTCGGCCCGTTACTATGCCGGCACCCATTCGCCAGTCAATGATGAAAGAGCCGCTAACAACTATTTCTCCAAAGTCTGCCAACATCACGTAAGAAGAAATCCCCATCATTGGGAATATTGGACCGATTTTTATAAGGGCCGCATTTTAGTCAAAACTATGCCGTATAAATGGGCGCTGGAATATGTCTGCGATACCCTTTCGGCCAGTAAGACTTATAACGGCAAAGCCTTCACTAAAGAAATGACCTTGAATTACTTTAACGAGCATTGTCTCTGGTATTACATGAGCACGGCAACCAAGGAATTCGTCAGATGGTGTTTGGAGAGATACGCCGAATCCGAATGGAAAGATTTAAAGAAGAAAAACACCAAAGCCAAATATCAAGAAATCATCAGCAAATATCCTGATGTCGAAGTGATAACTGAGTTGCACCCGTATGGAGATTTGCCCATTGGCAAATAGAAGGAGTATACTTTACCCATGCCAGTAAGAAACAGAACAATAATCATCGGCTGCGGCCGATTGGGATCGAACGTGGCTAACCAAGCCTCCTTGGCCGGAGAATCGGTCATTGTTATCGACCTAAGGGAAATCTCCTTCGAAAGATTGGATGATAACTTCGGTGGTTTTACCATCGTCGGAGACGCCACGGATCGTCGTGTCTTAACAGACGAACTTTTGAAATCCTGCAAAACTCTCATCATCACGACCGGTATCGATAACATCAATCTCTTTATCGCCACTTTGGCGGCTAAGAAATTCGACATTCCTCGTGTCTATGTCCGTTTCACCGACCCGGATTTATCCACCTTGGTCTCGGGTTTGAACGTTCAGGCCATTTACCCGGCCGAATTATCCTTACAAAAACTTCAAAGCATTATGCAGGAGGATATTGATAGATGAAAATCGTCGTCGCTAATGGCGGCTCCTCTGCCGCCTATGTCATCAATATGTTCCGCAAATCGGGGAACAATTTGATTATTATCAACTCCGATAAAGCCAAGGCCGAAGAAATCATGAGAGAACAACATCTCTCTGTCTATGTCGGCTCTCCTTGGATGCGTTTCGTTTTGGAAGAAGCCGGCGTCAAGGATGCCGATTTATTTATCTCCCTTTGCGATCACGACACCGATAACTATGCTTCTTGCATGATGGCCAAAACCCTTTTTGGTGTTAAAAAGACTATCTGTACTGTCAAAAACCCAGCCAACGTCGAACTCTATAAAGAGTTAGGCATCGACTCCGCTATTTCTAGCACTTACCTTCTAGCCCAGTCCATCCGTTCTGAGACTTCGGCTGAAAGCTTGATCAAAACCCTTAGCTTCGACGAAGATAGAATCGTCGTTATCGAAGCGACCGTTCTTTCCAAACATCTTATTTGCAATAAGCGAATCATGGATATCGGCTTC
>CAYPED010000044.1:3957-6804 GCA_964409745.1 uncultured Staphylococcaceae bacterium
CTTCCCGAAGTACGCTTCGATTGCCGCTATCAACCGCCACTATCAGGTTATCATCCCTAATGGTCAAACCATCATTGAGCCAAAGGATCGCTTATTGATGGTCACCACCCCAGATAAGAGCGAGGATATCCTCAAATTCGTCCAACGCGTAGCAGGATAAAAGCAAAATGAAGAAAGAAGCGACTGGTTTTCGTTTGATATTCGGCTATTTGGGGATGTTCATGATCTTCATTGGCTTCCTTACGGCTTTGCCGCTTCTTTTACTTATCTTCTATCCGGAAGAAAAGGACTGCTTATCTGATTTCTTGGCCCCTGCCACTTTATATGTCGTCATTGGCTGGATTTTGTATCTGACTTTGATTTTCAAGCGTGATAGAAAACCTTTCGTCCGTTGCGAAGACCGCCATATTCTCATGGCTATTTGGCTGGCCGCCATTTTGGCGGGTGCCCTTCCATTCATGCACGCCCACTGGGCCCATGGGATGGATATGTCTTTCTCCGAATCCATCTTTGAATCGGCTTCCGCTTATTCCACGACCGGTTTGACGGCTTTCAAGGATTACATAGATGTTCAAGGAGCATATGCTCCACATGTCTTTGTCTATCACAGGGCCCAGATGCAGTTTGTTGGCGGCGCGGGTTTGATTCTCGTTTTGGCCTCCATTCTTTCTTCCTCTGGCAGCATGTCCCTCTTCTCTTCCGAAGGACATACCGACCGTATTCTCCCGAGCATGGGAAAGACCGCTAAGGTCATCTTTGCCATCATGTTCGGATGGACCATCATCGGCTCCATCTGCCTATGGCTATCAGGTATGCCGTTCTATGACGCGGTCATCATCTCGATGTGTTCCATCTCGGGCGGTGGTATGGCCCCAACCACGGGATCTATCGGCTATTACCGAACAATGACATCAAATGGCTTGTTCGCCACCCATCCATTGGCCATTGAAATCATCGTCATGTTCTTATCGGCTTTCTCAGCCATTTCCTACACCTTGCACGTGATGTTCCTAAAAGGAAAAGTCCTTAAGTTTTTTAAGGATATCGAAATCAGGTTTGCTTTGATAATTGTGGCCTTTGCCGTTGTCTTCACCGGCATCGGTGCCTGTTATAACTACTCTCAAGCAAACCAAGTTGCCTTTGGCACGAATGCTGGAGAACTCTTTTGGGAGAGTTTGTTCTATACGGTAACCTGCGCGGCTACGACTGGTTTCTCGACTGGGAATATCGCCTCGATGATGGCTTTAGGAAAACCGCTTATTTATACCTGCGTCGTCTTGATGATTGTCGGTGGTGGCATGGGCTCCGCTGGCGGTGGTATCAAGCAATATCGTATCGCTTTATGCATCAAAGACGTCGTCAACAGCATCCGTTATCGCTTTGCTTCAAGCCGAACCCTAAACCCAGTTACCGTTTATCGTTATGGCAAACGTCAGCAAATCGAGGACTCCAAGTTTAAAGAAGCCCATAACTACGCCTATTTGTATCTCACTTTGTTCTTGGCATTATCTGCTATTCTTTGTTTCTTGCCAGATATCGGGCCAGAAGAGGCTATGTTCGACGTGGCTTCAGGCATGTCCAATACAGGCTTAGCCTTAATTGACTACGTTGCCTATGGCAAATCCCATCCGAAAGTCTATCCGATCCTTCTTTGGGTCTTATCCATCGGCATGGTCTTAGGACGTTTGGAAATCATGCCGTTAATCGACATGATCCGTAACTATGTTTTGGAATTCAGGGTCATCAACGCTGAACACCGCAAAAAGAAAGAAATGAAAGAATCCATCTAAGGAGGCACAAAAATGCTTATCGATGAAATCAAAAAAGCCAACCTTCAGGCTATGAAGGAAAGAAACCAAAATAAGAAGAACATCATGTCCTTGGTTATTTCCAGATATACCGCTCTTAAAACTGACGGTTCCGGCAGGGAAATCACCGACAATGACGTTATTTCATTGTTGATGAAAATCAAAAAGGAACTTGAAGAAGAAAGAGACGGCTATATCAAAGCCAATCGTCCAGAACAGGCCAACGTCATCTCGGAGCAAATTGCCGGCATCGAGCCATTCCTTCCAAAGATGCTTAGCGAAGAGGAAATTAAGAACATCATTTCCACCTTGGAAGATAAATCCATCCCAAGCGTCATGAAGCACTTCAAAGCCAATTACGCCGGACAAGTTGATATGTCGCTTGTCAATAAGGTAGCAAGGGGAGTATAATTACTCCCGCACATAGGGGCATGGTTCAGTGGTAGAACAGCGGTCTCCAAAACCGTTGATGAGGGTTCGATTCCTTCTGCCCCTGCCAATTAAATTCATTAGGTCGGCTAGATGCCGGCCTTTTTCATTGCAATTCGCAAAAAAGGCTCTTAAGAAGCAAGAAACGACAACCGATTGCATCAATTCCCATTAGTTCGCATAAGAAAAACCGCACCCCGAAGGATGCGGTCTATTTCTTGATTTAGAAGAATCTTTCGACTAAATCGTGAGAATATTCAACGGTTTCGTCCATGTCGCCGAAGGACATGATCTCGCCAGCGTAGTAGCAGTTGTATTTGCCTTGCATAGCTTCGACCTTGTCATACCAGCCATCCGCATAGTCTTCGGAGTAGATATGTGGGAAGTAATAGGTGCGGAATTCATTGATGACGCCATCTTTGTTCTTGCCGACTTCCTTATCTCCTGGGACACCGACGATTTCCATATCCTTAAGGACCAATTGCTTGGTCTCGTTAT
Organism: uncultured Staphylococcaceae bacterium; assembly: GCA_964409745.1. Classification (GTDB taxonomy): domain Bacteria; phylum Bacillota_I; class Bacilli_A; order RFN20; family CAG-826; genus UBA4951. The sequence goes on from CAYPED010000044.1 coordinate 6,693, forward strand.
ATGGAAGTTCCTTGCCGTTGTTCCTGGTCTTATGGTGACGTAAGGAATAGGTGATGATTGGCTGATCTGGCTCGTTTTCCCAACGGTGATAATAAATCATCAAGTGACCCAT
>CAYPED010000045.1:0-6692 GCA_964409745.1 uncultured Staphylococcaceae bacterium
ATCTTCCAAATCTTAAGAAAAGCCGGCGTTAATTTCGTCAGATTCCGTCTATGGAATAAGCCTTATACCAAATACAACAAAGCCTATGGCGGCGGAAACAACACGGTCGATGTTGACTTGGCTATGGCTAAAAGGGCCAAAGCCGCTGGCTTAAACGTCATGATCGATTTCCATTACAGCGATTTCTGGGCTGATCCTGACCAGCAAAACAAACCGAAAGAATGGGGCACCCTTGAGCAAAGCGAAATCCCTAACGCCATCAAAGAATTCACAACCAACACATTAACCACCTTTAAAAACGCCGGAGTCCACGTTGATGCCGTCCAAATCGGCAACGAAATCAACAATGGCATGTGCGGCTATGAAATAGACTGGAATAGCGTGGAAACCTCCTATGATGTCATGGCCGAGATGCTAAAAGGCGGAATCGAAGGCGCTAAATCAGTATTCTCCGATACCAGAACGATGATCCATCTCGCTAACGGTGGCAATAAAGAAGAATTCGAAAACTTCTTCGTCGCCATGGACAAGCGCAATGTTGATTACGACATAATCGGGGCTTCTTATTATCCTAACTTATCCGGAGACCTTTCCGAATTGCAAGCTAACCTCGACAATGTTTCCGAAAAGACCGGAAAGCCTGTTATCGTCGCCGAAACCTCTTGGGGTTTCACCACTGATTACAACGAATACACCGCCAACCAATACACCACAGCCGACGAAGATGTCGGTGGGTATTTAACCTCTGAGCAAGCTCAAGCCACGGAAATCAGAGATATCGTAAATATCTTGTCCAATGTCCCAAACAAAAAGGGACTTGGCATCTTCTATTGGGAACCAGGCTGGCTTCCGGTTGAAGGCGCGGGCTGGGCCACCAAATATGGCCAAGCTTATCAATACGATGGCGAGGATGGCGGACATTCCGACTATAAAGACGGTTTAGCCTCTTGGTCGAACCAAGGTCTCTTCTCCTACAGTGGCAAAGCTCTTTCCTCCTTGTATACCTTCAAGTACTTAAAAGAAGGGTTTAATCCTCATGAAGAACTCTCGATTAAGGCTAGAAAAACCAGCGTTGAATACACTTTGAATCTGGCTGAACAAGAAACTCTTCCAACCACGGCCAAAGTGGTCACTGACTTCGATGCCATCAGAGATGCGAATGTCGTTTGGGATAATGACGCCATCGAAACCGTAAAAGCCAAAGGCACCTACACTGGCTTAAGAGGAACTCTTGATGGCAAATACGAAATAACCGCAACCGCGCATTGCATTGAAAACTTCGTCAAGGATCCTGGCTTTGAAAACCAAGGAACTACCGACATCGTGAAAGACCCTTGGGTTATCGATTATTCGACCCCTGCCAATGACAAAGTAGTCAAACTCGATAGAAAGAAAGACATCAGAAACGGCAAGACTGACCTTAACTGGTATCACTCCTCCAAAGACTTCACTTTTAAGGTCAAACAAACGATTACCAACCTTCCGGCTGGCAATTACACTTTGACGACCTACATCATGGCCATTGCCTATAAAGAAATCGCTCATACCAAACTCAATCTTTATGTCTCCATCAACGGTGGAGAACCACAGGTTCTCGATCTTGCGAGTGCTGATTACCTCCAAGGCTGGTCAGCTGGTTACCAAACCTGCACGATTAGCGATATCGAAGTGCCAGAAGGCGCGACGGCGGAAATAGGGCTAGAAGGAGCCGCCAAGGCGAAAGCCTGGGCCCACAACGATGACTGGGAGCTTGTGAATACAAGTAATTAATTTTATGGAAAACGAATTCGTAATTAACATTATTCATAGGCCTGAGCTATCTCCGGAATACGCCGAAAAAGCGTTGGGCAAAAAAGCCGCCGGCAACGTAAGGAACGAGTCCCTCGATATTTTCCTCTTCCAGCAAGAAGCCGCTCACAAGAACGGATTGAAAACCACGATTCAAATAACCTATGCCTCTTTGTTCTCCGATGAAATCGTGAAGATTTCCAAGGAACATCATGAAAAGTATGGCGATGAAATAGGTCTTTCCTTATTGGGGCTTCCATGCAAACAATTCAGAGAGAAATACCATACCGAAGATTTCTGCATTTGGATGTTTGACGAAAAGAGAAAGATGGAAATCATCGATGACGTATTTTCGATGTTCTTTGATAAATTCGGTTTCTATCCAGAATCCACTTCTTCGTATTTTCTCGATGCGTTCTGCCTAAATTACATCCACGAAAAATACCCATCCGTGAAATGCGCCGTAGCCACCTGCTGGGAAGAAGGCCCGAAGGCCTACCATACCTGCAACAATTCCTGGTACACCTTCATGGATGGCGGACCATGGAATCCTTGGATTCCAAGCAAAGTCAATTCCCATTGCCCAGCTTCATCCAAAGAAGATGACTGCGGCATCGTCTGCATCCCGCATCTTTCCAGAGATTTGATTGCCTGCTTCAACGGGAATGGCTCCAATTTCGGCACCCATCCTCAAAACGTTTTAAGAGGCATGATCTATTACGATGACAATGGGCATATCGAATACCCCTATCTATATAACTTAATCGATGAATATCGACACCTCGGAAAATACAACGACGGATTTTCTTACAACATGATGTTCGTTGGACCGGGCTGGCTAAACAGAAGAGGAAGATGGGAATGCCCATATGAGCTTCTCGCCCAATCTTACGAAGATGCGATGGCCTACTATGGAAATCTCAAGAAAGAAGGCCAATTAAAAGACCTCACCATGTCCGAATTCGCCACCTATTATCGTAAGAAACATCCAAACTACCTAAGAGGCGAAGTCGCCTTATGGAAAGACATCCTTTATGGATCGAATAAGCAATATCTATGGTACGTCGACCCATATATGAGAACCTGTCTTGATTTCAATCAAGGCGGAGCGATGATTGACCTCAGACCTTATGCCGCCCGAATCGAGCAAAAAGTCGGCATCGGCACCGAACACGTATACGATGCCTCCTATCCTTATTTGATTCAGGCTAACTATAGAGCGGGTTATTTCACCCATTATGCCGGAGCGGGCACCATCAAATCCTGTAAGGTGACATTCAAAGGCGAAACAGCCGATTTAGCCCTTTGCCGTACGATGGCCAAATTCGAAAAGACTCCTAATGGAATCAAAGTCACCGCCAATCCTGTCACCTTAAGACTTTCCCAAAAAGATATCGAGATCCAATCCATCTTCGAAATCGAAGAAGGTTCGGGAGAGATGAAGGTCACCAGAAACGTGTTAACTGATTTAGAAGGCGAAGAAATCACCATCGAAGAATACATGACCGGGGCCTTCGGTTTGAATGAATATCAAGAAGATATGACTTCATTAACCCTCGGAGTGGATTCCGATTCCATCAAATACGGCTATTTAGGTCGAAAGATTAAACATTCAGGCCAAAAAGCCTATGTAAATATCCCGCCTATCGACACAAAGGTGGAACTCAGAGCGGAAGATGCCGAATTAGAAGTCGAAGAAGGCATCGCCTTCTCGCCGGTATATAAGCTATCCGCTTCCAAAACGATTAAAAAAGGAGGATTCGTAACATGGCTCAAGCTAGCAAAGGCAAATTGAATTACAGATGTCCTTCTTGCTTTATGAAAGATATCGACATGGATATGTTCTATGATGAAGAAAAGAAAGAATATTACTGCTTAAGATGCGGATTCCATGGAAGCCAAGACGATGTCTTGAAATACAACGAAATGGCGAAGTGCAACTACAAACTCCTAAAGAAGAGAGTGGTTTCCTTCAACGAAGACAATGAACCAATAACCGTTAAAGATCATGAAAGGGGAGCAATGTGATACTCGGAATTGACGTATCCACATATTTCGAAGAAAAGAAAGCCAATGCTTCCTACTTTTTGTCTGGCCAAGAAGTCGATCCTTTAAAAGTTTTCCAAGATAATGGGGTCTCTCATATGAGAATCCGTATCTGGAATAACCCATACAGCAAAGACCATAAGCCATACAAAGGCGGAACCTGCGACGTCAATAACTTCCTTGAATTGGCTACTTTAGCCATTCAATACGGCTATAAAGTGGTCCCTGATTTCCATTACAGCGATTTCTGGGCCGATCCAGGAAAGCAATTCATCCCCAAAGATTGGGTCAATGACTCTTACGAAACGTTATGTCTTAAAGTCTCCGAGTTCACCAAGGACACCCTTTTGAAACTAAAAGGCAAAGGCATTGACGTCGATATGTTGCAGATCGGCAACGAAATAACCAATGGAATATTATGGCCAATCGGCAAGCTTACCGATAACGGAGAAGGCAAAAAACGCCGGAATTACGATAATCTGTGTGGCCTTCTCAAATCGGGAATCAATGCCGCCAAAGAAGTCTATCCAAAGGCGAAAATCATCCTTCACCTCGAAAGAAGCGGAGATGCCGCCATCTATCAGGAATTCTTTGAGGAAATGGAGAAGCACGATGTTCCGTATGATGTAATCGGAGCTTCCTACTACCCATATTGGCACGGATCATTCAAACAATTGTTCGATAATCTGGATGCCTGCAAAGAGAGATTCAAAAAAGAAATCATCATTATGGAGCTAGGATATGGCTTCACCTTGGAAGACTATATCTTGACCAACAACGGGGCTAACCACCTGCTAATAAATGAGGAAAAGATCAAGGAAATGAAAGAAGCCTTGCCTTATCCCCTTTCCGAAGAAGGACAAGCCAAATTCATCGAAGAATTCCTAAGCCTTTGTAAGGAACATGATGTCAAAGCCGTCTTCTACTGGGAACCGTGCTGGATTCCAGGCGATGACATCTGCTGGGCATCAACCGAAGGTCAGGAATACATAAACGAGACGGGAAAATCTCAAAGAAACGAATGGGCCAATCAATGCTTATACGATTACAAAGGAAATGCTTTGAAAGCCCTCAATAAATTCAAAATCTAAGGAGAATTCAAATATGAAAAAGAAATTAACATGCCTTGCTATCGTGCCGATGATGCTGGCTCTCGCTAGTTGCTTTAACTCTTCATCTTCAAACGAAATCACCATCACCATTTGGGAAGATGAATCAAATATCGAAATGGTTAAGACTTTGACCGATGAATATTTGACCAAATACAAATCCAATTACCCGGATTCCCCGACCATTAAGATCGTTTTCGAAGAACAGACCGAGAAATCCGCTATCGAAAAAATGTCGACCGTCGCCGCCGCGGGAGAAGGACCAGATATCGCCGCCATCACCCACGATACCATCGCTGCCGGTGTGGCCGATAAGCTCTTGGCCCCTGTTTCCTATGACCAGGCTCTTTATTACAGAATGACTCCAGAAGCGATGAACGCCGTAACTTACAACGGAACGGTTTATGGCTATCCGATCACCGCTGAATCCATGACCATCCTCTATGACAAAACAAAGATCACCGCTCAAGAATTAAGCAGTTTCGATGCGCTTCTTGCCAGCGGAAAGAAAATCGCTTGGCAAATGACCGGAGATGACGGTGGATATTATACTTCCGGCCTTTACACCGACTCGGTTATCTTCGGAGCCGATGGCAAAGATTCAACTAAGGTCAATCTAGCCACCACCAAAGCCGTCAATAACGTTTATTCCTTCTTCCACGATTATGGTTCTTGCTTTATCGATGCTTCTCCAGAAGCGGCCGTTTCTTATGTCACCAACGGAATGGGTGGCGCGGTTGGATTGATGTCCTCCCCATTCATCCTTTCGAGCACGAAGAACGCCTTAGGCAATAATTTAGGCATCGCTAAGCTCCCAACCATCAACAACGAATCCTTAAGACCGTTCTCAGGTTATAAAGCCTATGCGGTCTCCCGTTATTCGAAAAACGGCGTCATCGCCCAGGATATCTGCAACTTCTTAACCTCCTATGACGCGATGAACTGGAGACTTGTTAAGGCTGGCTATCTTCCAGCTTGCCCGCTTGACGCCACCTCCGACATCAAAGAATCCATCGCCGAAAGCGCTGAAGCCCAAGTTTTCGCTTCATCCTTAGCGGACTCCTTCACCATGCCGAACATCCCGAAGATGCAAGACTATTGGAGACCGATGAACAATGCGACCACGAAGTTCTGGAATGAGAAAGATTCTTTGACTAAAGAACAGGTCAAATCAGCCTTAGAGGAAGCTTCTCAGACCTTGCTTTCATAATGAGGTAATACATGGAACCGGCGAAAAGAGAGACAAAAGTAAGTTCATTGCTAAGACCTTTTAGCTCTTTTAGAGAGACCTTTAGATCTTCAAGCACCTATATGAGGATTGTTTTAATCTTGCAATGCGTGCTTCTCGGTCCTGGGGTTTTGCTTAGCGGAGAATTGGAACTCGGTATCATTTGCTGGGCCGTGTTGTATGCCTTGCTTTTGGGTAACGGATACATAACCTATGGCTATGCTTCCAAGACCTTAAGCATATCCGTCTTCACCTACGTGGTAGTCTTTATAATCCTTGTAGGTTTAGCCGTTGCCTTATGGTACTTCATCTTCAATAGAACCGTTTCCAACGCCAGGAAAAAGATAAAGAAGGAACACTACACCTTCTCCTATATTGCGACTGGTTGCAAAAAGCTCTTCACCTCCTTTATCGGATGGTGGAAAGAATTCTCCATCCAATACAAAGCTGGGGACGCAAAGGGAAGAACTTCGCTTGTTTTATCTTTCTTCGTCTGCGGTGTTCCATTATTGATAATGAAG
>CAYPED010000046.1:0-6636 GCA_964409745.1 uncultured Staphylococcaceae bacterium
CTTAGGCTAAAGCCTATAATAATTATGTGAAAAAATTCAGCCTTTCCTCCTCAAAAGTCATGAACGCCAAACTGGCCTTGATGGGCATCTTTACTTATGAAGACGTCCTTTTTCATTTGCCAAGTCGTTACGAAAACTATACCTACACCAAATTGAAGGATATCTACGAAGATAAAGAGAGACTCGTTATCCTAGGCAAATTAGAAGGGAACGTGAAAATCAATAGGTTCTCGCATAGAAGCTTGGCCACTTTCTTTTTGGTGACCGAGGAAGGATATCTCTTCAAAATTGAGGCTTGGAACCGACCATACTTATCAAAGGTCATCAAACCGAATGAGTTTTATTCCCTTATTGGCTATTACGATAAACAGAGACATACGGTGGTGATGTCCAATTGCCTTAAAGGCAAGATTGATAAAAACGCGGCTTTGAAGCCGATTTATCACCTGCCTGACGGAATTAGTAATCATTCGTTCGTTTCGCTCGCAAATCGGGCTCTAATCGATTTAAGGGGCAAATTGGAAGAACCAATCCCTCTCGAATTCCGTAAAAAATATCGCTTGGATTCCATCTATGAGTCCTTGAGGATGCTTCATCAACCGGAAAGCAAAGAAGACCTTTATCGTGGGATAAGATCCTTAAAGTATTTAGAAGCTTTGAAGTTCTCATTAAAGACCCAAATCGTTAGAGACGAGAATAGAGAATTGACCAAAGGTCATAGGCATCTGATTGATAGGAATAAACTAGAAAATTTCATTGAGACTTTGCCATATCCTTTAACTTCTTCCCAAAGGAAGGCCTTAAGGGAATGTTTGGATGATATGGATTCCCCGTCGGTCATGTATCGTCTTCTTCAAGGCGATGTCGGAAGTGGGAAGACTTTGGTGGCTGCCTTAGCGGCCTACGCTTGCGTCCTTAGAGGCGAACAAGCGGCTTTGATGGCCCCAACCGACGCTTTAGCCAAACAACACTACGAAACCCTCAAGAACATGTTTAAGGACACCAAAGTCCATATTGGTCTTTTGACAGGCACGATGGATCATAACGAGAAGAGGAACACCTTGGCTGACTTAAATGACGGCACCTTAGACATCGCGGTTGGAACCCATGCCTTATTCGCCAAATCCGTTAACTATAATTCTTTGGGGTTGGTCATCGTTGACGAGCAACATAAGTTCGGTGTTAACCAAAGAACGACCTTATTAGGCAAAGGCGAGCATGCCGACCTTCTTTCGATGTCCGCCACCCCGATCCCAAGAACCTTGGCTTTAACCCTTTATGGGGATTTGGATGTATCGACCTTGCCCGAATTCCCAGCTGGTAAGCGCGATGTTCATACGAGAATAATGTCCCCGCACGACAAGGAGATTGGAAAATACGTCGAAGCCTGCATGAATTCGGGCCACAGGATGTATGTAGTCGTTCCTCGCATCGAAAGCGATGACAACCCATATTCTTCAGTGAAAAAGGTCTTTGCGATGTACGAAAAACGCTTCCCAAATAAAGTCACGATGCTTCATGGATCGTTAAGCCAGGAAGATAAGGATGTAGCCAACTTAGCTTTTAGAAGTGGTCTTTGCCCAATCCTGGTCGCGACCTCTTTGATTGAGGTTGGCATCGATGTCAAAGAAGCCAACTTAATGCTTATTTATTCTCCATCTCATTTCTCATTATCGTCTCTCCATCAGCTTCGCGGTCGTATCGGTCGTGATGGATCGGAAGCCAATTGCTTATTGTTGTCCGATGAACCAGAAGAAGCCGAGAAGCTACAAGTTTTGGTCAACACGGATGATGGATTCGAGATTGCCGAAGCCGACTTGAAGATGCGTGGCCCGGGTGAAGTAGCTGGCATAAAGCAATCGGGTTTGCCGGATTTTGCTTTCGTTAACCCAATCAACGATATCAAGATTTTCGAATGCGCCAGAGACGACGCAAAATATTTGAAAGAACATCGTTTGGAAGACGAAGAATTCCTCGCTTTCTATCAAAAATGCGAGGAAGAAGCCAAAGAAGTTTCCATCTCTTAAGATAAAAGATGAAGTTCATCTTTTCGTAATTTCTACCAATGCGTAGCCCTTTTTATTACAATAAGTGGGTATCGCTTATTAGCGATGAGGTACTCTTATGATCAAAATCGCCATCGACATGATGGGCGGGGACAATGGTTCCGCCGCCACCAAAGAAGCCGTCAGACAGTTTTTGAAAGACTATAAAGATGTTGAATTGATCTGCGTTGGCAAGAAGGAAGAACTTTCTGACCTTGAAGGCGTTACTCTCATCGAGGCTAACGATGTCATCAAGATGGAAGCTGGCGTAATGGAGGTTTTAAGAAAGAAAGACTCCTCTATGGTTAAGGCTATCCGTGCTGTTGATGAAAACAATTGCCAAGCGGTTGTTTCCTGCGGTTCGACCGGTGCCTTCTTATCCGCCGCCACTCTCATTTTGAAAAAGATTCCTGGCGTTAAGCGTCCAGCATTATGCGCCCAGTTCCCAAACATCAAAACCGGTGGTTACGTCTCGGTTCTCGATATTGGGGCCTCTAACGAAAACACTCCAGAAGAAATCGCCCAGTTCGGTTATATGGGCACTTTATATTGCCGTGCCGCCAATGGGGTTAAAAACCCATGGGTCGGTTTGCTTTCCAACGGTTCCGAAGAAGGCAAAGGCTCTCCGGAAGGTAAGGAAGCCTACAATTTATTGAAGGAAGATGATCGCATCAACTTTGTTGGAAACATCGAAGGCGATATGGTCATCAACTCCCATGTCGATGTCGTGGTCACCGATGGCTATTCCGGCAATATCTGCATGAAGTCCACCGAAGGTGCCGCCAAAGGTTTAGGCGCCCTTCTCAAACAGGGATTCAAGAAGAATATATTCACTAAGATTGGTTACTTGTTTGCCAAGTCCGGTATCAAGGATTTGAAGAACAAAATGAGTTCTAAGAAGGTCGGTGGGGCTGTCCTTTTGGGCGTCAACGCCATCGCTGTCAAAGCCCATGGCAATTCCGATGGCGAAGCTTTCTATCACGCTATTGCCTTGGCTTATAGATTAGCCAAAGAAGACATCTGCGAAGAGATGAGGAAAGGATTCGTCGAATAATGAGCCGTTTTGATAAATTGTTTAATTTATTAGGTATCGTTCCAAACGATCTCTCGTTGTACGAGACGGCTTTTACGCATCCATCCATCCATGGCGACCCCGGCTACAAAGGCGGGGACTATGAACGTTTGGAATTCTTAGGTGATTCGGTACTCGGTTATGTCTTAGCCGACATCGTTTATAGGGAACACCCTGAATTAGACCAAGGCGGTCTATCCAAAGTCCGCACGCAGTTCGCCAAGGGATATTCCGAAGCGGACCTTTCGTCCAAACTAGACTTACTTAGTTACGTCAAAGTGGGTCGTGGTTTCGTCTGGGGCGAAAAGAACAAGAGAAAGATATTGGAAGATGTCTTCGAATCGATGATTGGGGCTATCTACCTTGATCAGGGAATGGAATTTACTTTTGCCTTATTGAGCCGCATCTTCAAAGAAAAGGTTTCGGCGGCTTCTCCATCAAGCGATCCTAAGACCACTCTCCAGGAAGCCTTGCAGGCTGAAAGGGAAATCTTTGAATATCGCGTTCTCAAAGAAGAAGGGCCAGCCAATCAAAGAACCTTCTTGGTGGCCGTTTATGTCGATGGGACTGAATATGGTCGTGGCGAAGGGGCTTCCAAGCAAGAAGCGGAGACCAACGCCGCCAAGGACGCCTTAAGCAAATATGCCCCGTTAGGAGATTAAGATGGGTCTTATATCGTTTATCAAAAGCAAATTCGGCGGCAAGAAAGACGCCAAGGCCTCTAAATACGACCGTTCTCTTTCGAAATCTCGTTCCGCTTTCGCCGATAAATTAAACAAATTGACCGAACGTTACAGCAAGGTCAACGAAGAATACTTCGAAGAATTGGAAGAAATCCTCATCGAAGCCGATGTCGGGGTTAAACTTTCTTTGTCCTTGATTGATAACCTTTTATCCAAATCCGAAGAAGAAAATATCACCGATCCAAAGGCTATCAACGAAGCCTTGGTTGATATGATGTTCGTTTCCTATATAGAAGGTGGCGATTCCGTTATCAACGAAGTCTCCTTCCAAGAAGGAAAACCGACTGTTTTATTGGTCGTTGGCGTCAATGGAGTGGGCAAGACCACTACCATCGCCAAATTGGCCAAACGCTATCAAGACAAAGGCAAGAAAGTCATGTTAGTGGCCGCCGATACTTTCCGTGCCGGAGCGGTGGAACAACTTTCCATCTGGGCCGAAAGGCTTCATTGCCCTATTGTGACTGGCAAAGAGAATGGTGATCCTGCTTCCGTGGCTTTTGATGGAGCAAGGTACGCCAAAGAACACAATATCGATTTATGCATCGTCGATACAGCCGGTAGATTGCAAAACAAAGCCAACTTGATGGCGGAGTTAGGCAAGATTAAACGAGTGATCGAAAGAGAAATCGAAGGTGCTCCGCAAGAAACCTTCTTAGTCATCGATGCGACCACTGGTCAAAATGGCGTTGTCCAAGCTAAGGCCTTTAAAGAAGTCACTGATTTAACCGGCGTTGTCATCACCAAAATGGATGGGACCGCCAAAGGCGGCATCCTTCTATCCATCCGTGATGAAATCGGCGTTCCTGTCCGTTTCATCGGCTTAGGCGAGAAGATGGATGACTTAGAAGAATTCGATTTGGATCGTTATCTCCATGGCTTATTGATTGGAGGAGAAGAATGAAAATCGAAGATAGAAACACTTTGAACGTCCTCCTTGATCGTTATGGAACCTTGTTAACTCCCTCTCAGTTGGAGATAATGATGGATTATTGCGCTTATGACTTATCTTTAAGCGAAATAGCCGAATCCCGTTCCATTTCCAGAGCGGCGGTGGAAGACGCCATCAAGAAAGCCATTAAAAAGTTGGTGAATTATGAAGAGAACATCAAGTTGGAAGACTTGAAAAAGAGATTAAGCAAAGCCCTTAAAGAGAAGGACTTAGATAAATTGGAGGAAGAGATCAATGGCATTTGAAAACTTAACGGATCGCTTCCAAAGCGTCTTCAAGAAACTTAGAAGAGAAACCACCATCACCGAAGAGAACGTCGATGCGGCTTTAAAGGAAATCCGCGTTGCCTTATTAGAAAGCGATGTCAATTTCAAAGTCGTCAAAGCCTTCCTCAATTCGGTTAAGGAAAAAGCCTTGAACACCGAAGTCATTAAGAACGTCAACCCAGGTGACCAAATGGTCAAAATCTGCCACGACGAATTGGTAGAACTTCTCGGCAAGGATAACGCCCCTTTAGACTTCAAAAAGAAGCCGACGATCATCATGATGGTTGGCCTTCAGGGTTCGGGTAAAACTACGACAGCCGGTAAATTGGCTTACTTAGCCAAAAAGAAATATGGCAAGAAAGTCTTGCTTGCTGGATTGGACGTTTATCGTCCGGCGGCTATTGAACAGTTAGGAACTTTGGCCAAATCCATCGACACCGATTTCTTTGAGATGGGAACCTCCGTTTCTCCAGTCGAAGTAGCCAAAAAAGCCAAGGACCGTTGCATTAACGAAGGATACGACATCCTTATTTTGGACACCGCTGGCCGTTTGCAAATCGATGAAGATTTAATGCAGGAATCGGTTGATATCGAAAACGCCGTCAATCCTGACGAAGTTCTATTGTTAGTTGATTCCATGGCTGGTCAAGAAGCCGTCAACGTGGCCAATTCCTTCCATCAGCAAGTCAAACTCACGGGCTTGATTATGTCTAAGTTGGATGGCGACGCCAAAGGCGGCGCTGCCTTATCCATCAAATATATGACGGGATTGCCAATTAAATTTGCTGGTGTCGGTGAGAAAATCGATGAATTAGACATCTTCTATCCAGACCGTATGGCGGATCGCATTTTGGGTATGGGTGATGTCATCTCCTTGGTTGAAAAAGCCAAAGAGAACATCGACGAGAAAGAAGCCGAGAAAGAAGCCAAGAAGATGATGTCTGGCAACTTCACTTTGAACGACATGCTTAAGCAAATGAAGATGGCAAATCGTTTAGGTTCCCTATCGAAAATCGCGGCGATGATTCCAGGCATGCCTCGTATCACCGAGGAACAACAAGCCCAAGCCAAAAAGGAAATGAAGACCTTTGAGGCTATCATCAATTCGATGACCCCATATGAAAGAAATCATCCTGAATGTTTGAAGAATTCCAGGAAGGTTCGTATTGCGAATGGTTCTGGCAAGACCAACGCTGATGTCAACCGCGTCTTAAAGAAATACGAACAGACCAAGGAAATGATGAAACAATTCAAGCAATATCAGAATTCCCCGAAAGGCGGAATGTTTAGATAAAAAGAAAACCTCCCAAATGGGAGGCTTTTTATGCAGATCGTATTGACAGCATAAAATTTCATAGTATGAAGGCAAAATTGTCATTTTTAGAAACTTTACTGTTGACCAGTTCTGAAGCCGGGTTCTACTGATGTGGTTTTTTGCTGACCATGTTATAATGCAATTGGCAAAATCAATATGAAAAAGATCGCTCGTGCTTTATCCTACAACTTGTTGTTTCTTGCTGGGTGCATGAATTTCGGCTGCCACAATCGAACCATCCCTGTC
>CAYPED010000047.1:0-6630 GCA_964409745.1 uncultured Staphylococcaceae bacterium
TGTTGAAGTAGTCAACGCCTAAGGATCTGCGGACACGAAGGACGGTTTGATGGGCTTTGGCAGCCGCTTTCTCGGAACCTTCGGCAAGAATCTTATAAACGCCTGGAATATCTTTCTCAAACTCATAGCGTCTGGCTCTGATTGGAGTCAAGACATCGTTGAGGACATTGGCAAGGAAACGCTTAACGGTTACATCGCCCAATCCACCACGTTCGTAATGAGCCTTCAATTCATCGAGGTTCTTATATTCCGGCAAGAACTTGGCAAAATGTTCATCAGTCGCAAAGGCTTCCAAATAGATGAAGACCGGATTGTTTTCGGTGTGGCCTGGGTCATTGATGTTCAAATGGGTCTCATCGGTATACATCGACATGACTTTCTTGGTGACGGTTTTCTCATCGTCGGAAAGATAGATGCAGTTGCCTAACGATTTGGACATCTTGGCTTTGCCATCGATGCCCGGCAAACGACGAGCGGATTCGGATTTCGGAAGTTTGATTTCTGGTTCAACTAAGGTTTCGCCATACAAAGAGTTGAACTTATGCACGATTTCGTGAGCCTGTTCAATCATTGGCTTTTGGTCTTCGCCAACTGGGACGATGGTCGCATCAAAGGCGACGATATCCGCGGTTTGGGAAACCGGATAGCAAAGGAAACCGGCTGGAATGGAATCGGAGAAGTCCTTTGTGGCCAGCTCCGCTTTAACGGTTGGATTCCTTTCCAATCTTGAAAGGGTGACTAAATCCAAGAAGTAGCAGGTTAATTCAAAAAGTTCTGGAACGGCAGACTGAACAAAGATGGTGACCTTAGAAGGATCGAGGCCAACGGAAAGGTAGTCGAGGGCAACTTCAATAACGTTATCTCTGACTTTCTGAGGGACGCCGAAATTATCGGTCAAAGCCTGGGTGTCGGCGATCATCACATACATCTCGTCAAAGCTTCCGCTGTTTTGGAGCTCGACACGGCTGCGTAAGGAGCCAACATAATGACCTAAGTGCAATCTTCCGGTTGGACGATCGCCGGTCAACATGATTTGTTTCTTTTCTTCGTTCATAACTGTCTCGTATCGGGGAAATACCCTTTTAGTATGCCTATTTATAGAAAAATAGGGCTCGAAAATTTCCCTGCATTTTACACTATACCATCTAATTTCAAGATTTTGGGATAATTGTGTTGAACGCATATTCACTTTCAGTATAATTTCTTGGTCGTGTAAGCCCTTTCTTACACATTTCTTGGAGGGAAATTTATGAATCTCCTCACAAACTTCTTCCAAAGCAATTTGGTCGTTTTGATCGTGACCGGCATCTCCGTCCTCGGACTTGTCTATGCTTTGGTTGTGCTAGGCAGACGCATTAAAAAAGCGGACCTCACCGATCCTAAGATGATCGAGATCCAAAAGTACATCCGCGAAGGCGCGATGGCTTTCTTGAAACGCGAATACGTCACCTTAGCCATCTTCACCGTCGTCTTGTTCATCGCCATCTGCTTTGGCGTCAACTGGCAGACCGCGGTTTGCTTCTTAGGCGGCGCCATCCTTTCTGCCTTAGCTGGTTTCATCGGCATGCGTGCCGCGACTGGCGCTAACGCCAAAACCGCTGAAGCGGCTAAACGTGGTGGCATGAATGCCGCCTTGAAAATTGCCTTCTCTGGCGGCGCCATCATGGGTTTATGCGTCGTTGGTTTAGGATTAGGCGGACTTTCTGCTTTATTTGCTATCTTCCAATGGGCTGAACCAGAAATGATTTCGATGTCTAACATCATCACTGGTTTCGGTTTGGGTGCTAGTTCCATTGCTCTCTTCTCCAGAGTTGGTGGTGGTATCTACACCAAAGCGGCTGACGTCGGTGCGGACTTAGTCGGCAAAGTCGAAGCCGGTATCCCAGAAGATGACCCACGTAACCCAGCCACCATCGCTGACAATGTCGGTGATAACGTCGGTGACGTTGCCGGTATGGGCGCGGACTTATTCGAATCCTATGTCGGCGCGATTATATCCGCCGTATCTTTAGGCGCTTATCTCGTCAGTGGCTCTTCTTCGATTACCAATACTTACTATCTTATCTATCCTATTCTTTTAGCTGGTGTTGGCATCGTTGCCTCCATCATCGGCTCCTTGTTCGTCCGTGGCAAAAAGGATCCTGCCGCTGCTTTAAGAAACGGCACTTATGTGGCTTCGGCCATCGTTGTCGTTGGGGCTTTCGCCTTGAGCGTTGCCTATTTCGGCTGGAGCGAATTCTATAAGACCTTCTGCTCGGTTGTCATCGGCTTATTGGTCGGCGTCATCATCGGCGTCGTTACCGAAATCTATACTTCCGACAAACATCGTCATGTCATGAAGATTGTTAAGCAATCCGAGACTGGAACGGCCACCAATATCATCGGCGGCTTGTCCGTTGGCATGATGTCTACTTTGTTCCCAATTCTTCTTATCTGCGTAGCTATCTTAGTCGCCTACTTCGTTTCTGGCGGCGTTGGCAACACCACGATGGGCGTTTATGGCATCGCTTTAGCGGCTGTCGGTATGTTAAGCACCACCGGCATCACCGTTGCGGTCGATGCTTATGGCCCAATCGCCGATAACGCTGGCGGCATCGCTCAGATGAGCGGACAGGACGAATCCGTACGTGAGATTACCGATGAATTGGATTCCGTCGGCAACACCACCGCCGCTATGGGCAAAGGCTTTGCTATCGGAAGCGCTGCCCTCACTTCTCTTGCTTTATTCGTCACTTTCATCTTCGCCTTCAATGCGGAGACCAAAGGCGTTGATATCACCACCAAGCTCAATCTTGCTTCACCATTCGTTATTGTTGGTTTATTGATCGGCGCTATGTTGCCGTTCTTGTTCACCGCCTTAACCATGTCTAGTGTTGGAAAAGCTGCCAATCAGATGATTGACGAAGTCCGCAGGCAGTTTAAGACTCCTGGCGTTTTGGAAGGCACCGTTAAGCCTGATTATGCCAAGTGCGTAGATATTTCCACCAAGGCTTCCCTTAAGGAAATGATCATTCCTGGCCTTCTCGCCATCATCGTCCCATTGGTAATCGGTATCTTCCTTGGCTATGAAGGTTTGGCCGGATTATTAGCTGGATCCTTGGTAACTGGCGTCTTGCTTGCTATCTTCATGTCCAACTCCGGCGGCGCTTGGGACAATGCCAAGAAGTGGTTCGAAGCCCATGGCAAAAAAGGCACCGATGCTCATAAAGCGGCCGTTGTCGGAGACACCGTCGGTGATCCATTCAAGGATACCTCTGGCCCATCCATCAACATCCTCATCAAATTGATGACCATCGTTTCTTTGGTCTTCGTCCCGATGTTCTATCTCATCAACGAAGGACAAGGTGTCCTTGGCTTAATCCATTAGGCGAACAAAATTAAAAGAGGCTCGTTATTGGGCCTCTTTTTCTTCGTTTGTTTCTTTGGTTTCTTCTTTCGCCTTTGCGTCTGGATTGCCTAATGGGTTTCTTTCATTTTTCCTAACCACCCAGATGGATTGATTTCGAGGGTCGTAAGTTTTGGCGATGCAGTGAATCAAGAAGCATTCAACGGCCGAATAAATGGCAACAGCCGATCCGACGTAAGCGTAGATTTGGTATACAAGTGGTTCTTCGAAGGCCAAGGAGAATGGGAAGATGAAGATCATCATCGACATAGCTTTGTTGGCCCAAGTATGAAGAGCGCTCATCTTGTGGAACCTGAACAGACAGACAATGTAAGCCAAGATATGGATAAGAGCTGGAATACCGATAAGAACCCAGTTAGCGAACGTTAGTTTTTCAACCGCGATAGGAATGAATTTGTAGGCCATGACGCCTAAGAAGAAGATATCAGCAACGGAATCCAATCTGGAACCTAGTTTTGAGCAGGTGTGGGTGGCTCTGGCGATGACGCCGTCCAATAAGTCGGTTAAACCACAACAGCCATAAACGATATAGAAAGCAACCTTATGGTCCTCAACACTTAAATGAATGAGCACCGCAGCGGCAATCAAACGAATGCAGGTGATGATATTAGGCAAAGCCTTTAAGAACTTTCCTGGCTCTTTCTTCATGCTACTAGTCTAATCTTTTGTCGATGCAAAAAACAAACGAAATATAGGCCTTTAAGGCAATAAATAAGTCGCTTAACCAATTTATTCGTCAATTGATGTCGTTTTTCAAAGAGAAATCGCCCTTCTCAAACCATTTGAGTTTTCTAAATAACAAGTCAATCAAGAAAACCAAAATGCCCGGAGCGATAATGCAAAAACCGATGACCATCAGGATAACTTTCCAGTCATAGTTGAATTCACCAAAGAAGTTAAGCGGACCAACAAGTCCAGAAGTACCCATACCCGCCCCAACGGATAAAGCCGACTGATTGAAGGTCATACCCTCAATCGGGAAGAGCATCGCCAAAGGACCAAGAACCGCCGAAACCACGATGGTTGGAACCCAAATAAGCGGCTTCCTAATGATATTCTTGAACTGAAGCATGGATGTTCCTAGGCCGACAGCCAAGACGGAACCCCATTTATTATCTCTAGCCGTATGGACGGCAAAGCCAACCATTTGGGTGCAGCAACCAATCAAGGCTGCAGTCGCCGCAAGAGGAACGTTCCCGAGTTGGATAGCAACGCAAATAGCCACCGAAGAAATCGGGGCCGTAAGGGCCATACCCACCAAAACCGAGATTATGATGCACATCAAAACCGGAACGGCGTTGAAGGAAATCTTGATGAGTTCTCCAATACCAACGGTGATGTAATGAATCCAATGAGCCAATAAGAAGCTATAAAGGATAGAAACAACACATCCGATGAGAGGGATAAGAATCAAATCGACCGGAGTCTTTTTCCTCATTATGTATTTGATGGCTAGCAAAGCTAAGCATGCCGAAATATAGCAGGATAATGGATCGCTTATCGAATAAATACCGACAAAGTTGCCGGTAGTGGCGTCTTTCGCCCAAGAGAAGGCATAGTTTCCTACAAAGCCAGCGACAGTAGCAGCAACCACCGTAACTCCGTTGTATTTAAGAGCAAGGGCAACGCCTAAACCAATACCAGCCCCCATCAAACCTTTGATGTAGGAGGCCCAAGTATCGATTATTTCAGCGCCAGGAATCTTGGCAAACAACGAAATAATGGTGCCGATGATAAGCGTGCCAAACAAACCAATGGCCATGCCGTTGGTGGAGGTCATAAGCTTTTCTTTCAAAAGAGCAAAGAAGCGTCTAGCTTTGGTGTCTTTTTTCTCGGCTTTGTTTTTCATTCACGCATATTTTACCCAAGACTTGCTTTTATACAAGCCATTTAAGGCTTGCTAAAAGAATTGATTCATATAGAATACCCCTTTGTCTGGAGAAGTCAGAAAGTATGAAGGAAAAACGCAAAGACCCCATTCAGTTAAGCGATCACTTCACATTCGGAAGATTGATCCGTTTCGTCTTGCCATCAATCTTGATGATGGTATTCATGTCCATCTACACGGTAGTAGATGGATTGTTTATTTCCAACTACGCCGGCAAGATTCCATTTACCGCCATCAACCTCATTTGGCCACCAATCATGATCGTTACCAGCGTGGGTTTCATGTACGGAACCGGCGGTTCGGCTTTAATCGGCAAATTGCTCGGCGAAGGCAAAGAGCAAAAAGCCAAGGAAGTTTTCACGATGGTCGTCGTGGCCTCAGTGATTACCGGTTTCATCCTCGGCGGTTTGGGTGTTATCCTCACGCCGCAGATTGCCACTTGGATGGGCGCTAAAGGCGAGGTTCACACCTACGCCGTCAAATATGGAAGATGGTTATTCGCCGCTATGCCTTTCGCCATGCTCCAATATGAGTTCCAAGGACTCTGCAACACAGCCGAAAAACCAATCTTCGGTATGATTACCACTATCGCCGCCGGATGCATGAACATCGTTTTGGATGGTGTTTTCGTCGGAGCCTTCGGTTGGGGTTTGGATGGCGCTGCAGCTGCTACCGTTGCATCGCAAATCGTCGGCGGAATCATCCCAATAATCTACTTCGCTAGAAAGAATCCAACCAAACTCAGGTTATGCAAATACAAGACCGACTTTAAAGCCTTGGGCCACGTTGTCGGCAATGGTTCTTCGGAATTATTGACCAACATCGCCATGTCGGTTGTTTCTATTCTTTATAACCGTCAGCTTTTGAATCTTATCGGTGAGGACGGTGTTGCCGCTTATGGCGTCATCGCTTATTTGTTGCAGGTCTTCTCCGCCGTCTTTATGGGCTTTGCGGTCGCCACCTCGCCAATCACTTCCTACAACTTAGGAGCGAAGAACCAAAAAGAGATGCGATCCGTTTTGGCTAAGTCCTTGATATTTATTGCTTGTACCGCCTTGGTGATGGTCGCTTTAGCCGAGGGTCTTGCTGGACCATTATCAAAGTTGTTCTTCAGTTACGATGATGAATTGTATTCCTTGACCAAGCATGCCTTCAGAATATCGAGCTTCCAGTTCGCTTTCATGGGCATCGCGATGTTTGGATCGTCCTATTTCACCGCTTTGAACAACGGCTTAATATCCGCCATTATCGCTTCGTTGAGAACTTTGGTTTTCCAGATTGCCTTCGTCTATCTAATGCCTCTTATTTGGGGAGCGGACGGCATTTGGGCCTCCCT
>CAYPED010000048.1:0-6614 GCA_964409745.1 uncultured Staphylococcaceae bacterium
GAACGTCTTCAACTACTTCTCAATCATCACCTTGTTCGATGTCATGGACATCACTAGGAATTCGGTAAATATCTATTGGAAGTTAGCCATCTTGCTAGTCATAGGCGTGGCTGGCTACGTAGTCGGTACCCTCAAGTTCAAGAAGAAAGACTTGCCTCTATAAGCATCGGCCCCATTTGGGGCCTTTTTATTTCTATCGTTGAGTTAAGTCTTAATTTGGATTACCTTAATGCATATGAAAATAATCTCTTTCAACGTCAATGGCATCAGGGCTATCTTAGGCAAGGATTTTGCTAAGGATTTCGCTAATTTGGATGCCGATATATTCGCCATTCAGGAGTCCAAATACAGCGAGGATCTCCATCTTTCTTTCCCTTTCGAACCAGAAGGCTATGACACCTATTGGACGGTCTCAAAGGTCCGCAAAGGATATTCCGGCGTCACCGTCTTTGCCAAGAAGAAGCCTTTAAGCGTCCATTATGGCCTTAAGGACGGCAAATACGACGAAGAAGGCAGAGTCATCACCTTGGAATACGAAGACTTCTATTTCGTCGCCGCCTATGTCCCTAATGCCGGAGATGGGCTAAAACGTTTAGATTTCAGAATGGGCTACGAGAAAGATTTAGTGGACTACCTAACTGATTTAGACAAAAAGAAACCGATTATCTATACAGGGGATTTAAACGTCGCCCATAAGCCAATCGATTTGAAAAACCCGGCCTCCAACGAAGGAAATCCGGGTTATACGAAGGAAGAAAGGGACGCCTTTACCAATTTGTTGTCCAAAGGCTTTATCGACACCTACAGGGCCCTTTATCCAGATAAAGTGGAATATACCTGGTGGTCCTACCGCTTCCAATCGAGAATGAAAGGAATTGGCTGGAGGATCGATTATTTCTTAGTTTCGGAAAGATTGATGGATAAGGTTATCGATTCAAAGATCCATAACGAGATATTTGGATCCGATCATTGCCCAATCGAATTGGACATCAACGTATAAGCATCGCTAAGGAATTGGCCGTCGCTTCAACTGGCGTATTCACGAGGTCAATTTTTAGGATAAGCGAGCAAACATAGCCGCCGAGGACCACGACCGCTAGTAAAATCGTGGCAATGAGTCCTTTTATTTTGCCTTCGAAGAACTTGGTGTAGCATTTCAAGCAAGTGATGATGAAAACGGCGATGATAACGACAAAGCCAAAGATGGTCATCCATTGAGCGCTGGCGTCATTCCAGAAGATGCCACGCTCGGAGATTCTCGCGTCCCCACAAGTGGCTTCCCAAGAGATGAAGTCCGCAATGGCTAAGATGGAGAAGTTGAAGGTGCAAGAACCAATCATGTTGCCATAACCGGCATCGAAGTTCTTCAAACGGAACAAATGGAAGGTAGAGATGACTTCCGGCAAGGAAGTGCAGATGCCAAGAAGGACAGCGCCACCGACCGAGCCAGCTAAGGCAGGAATCTGATCGATGATCTTTTCGGTGACCAAGGAGATACCGATGGAAACGCCAATCAAGACGATGGATAAAACGATGAATAGGATGATGATGACTTTCAAAGAAAGCTTGGATTCCTTTTCAGGAACGGCGCTGACTTCGGTTTCGTCTTTGTTTTCTTCTTTCGGCTGTTTGATGACGGTGATGACATAAATGATGAAGATAACGATGCTCAAAGCATTGATATCACCCAACATCGGCTGCCAGGAAACCGGTGCGAAGAGGGCATAAGCCGTACAAAGATAGAAGAAGATAAGAACGATTAAGGAAAAAATATGGAACTTATTGATTTTGCAGTGCCTGAAGTTCTTGAAGAACATCAAGGTGTATACACCCAAAATCATAAGGTTGAAAATATCAGAACCAAGGATATCGCCAATAGCCAAGCTAGCATCCTTAACGATAAGAACGGAGCTGATGGCGGTGAATAATTCAGGCAAGGATGTAACAGCCGCCAAAAGCACGCCACCAATGAAAGCGCCGCTGATCTTGGTCTTTTTATCTAATAAGTCGACCATGTCCCCCAATTTGATAGAGACATAGACCACCGCCGCCACTAAGACGATATATACCGGATATATCCACCACATAAGACTACCTCCTTAGGCAAGTCGAGACATTATAAGACCGCCATATGTGGTTAGCGAACGCTAACATGATATTTATATCAATAAGCATAAAAAAGACCCAGAGCCGAAGCCCTGAGCCTTTTAGATTTAGCTTAATTAAGCAGCGAAGACGTATCCCCAGCTAGCCGCAGTGTTGGAAACTGTGATGATGGTGAATAAGAGAGCGTTGATTAAGGAGCCGAGCCAGATATTTCCAGTCTTCTTGTAGAGAAGGCGAGAGATGATGGTGGCGAAGATAAGGACACCGATGGTCGGGAAGAGGACGATGTAACCTAAGGCCATATTGCCCTGCCATAAGACACCAGTGGACTTGAAGGTACCATACTGGATGGCGATGACTAAGACCAAGCCAACGACGTTGAAGAAGGAGTTGATGGCGATGGTGGCCCAATCTGGGATGTTCTTGGCTCTGAAGGTCTGGTTGGCAATGCCGGAAAGGATGTAGTAAACGGCGAACCATGGCAAGTAGCGGAGGATGGTTGGCATCATGCTAGAGACATTGAAGACCTTGATGACGAGCGTCCAGAGACGGAAGTCAACAACCCAGGCTTTCCAGTTGATGAAGACGACTAAGTAGAGCAAGAAGACGACAATGGCGGCCAACAGAACGGTCTTTAAGGCATTGCCGATAGAGGAGGCTTTGGCAGTCTCGAACGGATTGGCGGCATCAATTGGCTCTTTGCCATGGGCGACTCTGCCCTTATTGATGCAGTACTTAACAATGTAGGCGAGCAAGGTCACGATGCAGACGAAGATACCGCAAGCGGCAGTCCAGACGGCGACCCAGTTGGTTGTATCCTGTGGGAACAACTGAGAGTTCGGGAAGATCTTATCAGCCCATTCGGTGCAGAACTTCTGGATGGAGAATCCGGCGAAGACAGCGCAGACAACGGCTGGGATCCAATAGAAGAGGTGAGAGTACCACTTCTTGAGAGGTTTCTTTTCTTCTTCGATGACTTCTTTGGTGACTTCGATTTCTCTGGTCGCGATAGTGCCATCGGCACCGGCGACGGCAACACGTCTCTTCTTCAAAGACTTGAAGAATGGGATGGTGAGCATCAAGCTGACGCATGGGACGATTAAGGACAACAAGGTGAGCATGCCGACGAAGGAGAATAATTCCTTGACGACCCAGGTCTGACGACCTTCAGCGATGTATTTGTGTCCATTTGGGGTACCGAAAGCGCCGTAGAAGAAGTCTAAGACGTTTCTGGTGCTGGTCACTGACCAGTGGTTGAGTGGGTGGATTTCATCGGCTTCGTAGATAGCGCGGAACGGTTGGCCAACGGCTTCGCCGGCTTTCTTTTCGACGACAACGCCATTGACATAACGAGCGCAATTTTCGACGTTGATTTCGGTTAATCCAGTGGTATCCATTCCAACGAAGCTGGCGGCGCCAATGCTATGAAGGAATTCTCTGGAGATGGTCCTTTCACCATTCAAATCCTTGGAGGTGAAGAAGAATTCGTCATCAGTGGCCTTTAACAAACCAACGCTGACGTCAGAGGCAGCGCCCATGAAGGAGCTCCAACCTTGCATAAGGCCAGCCTTGATGATGTGATAACCATCGGCCTTGACGCTCTTGCGGTTGAGAGTAAGGGTTTGCGTGCTCATATCAGTGCGTAACGCCATGGCAGTGGTGAAACCACCCATGGAGTGACCGGAGATACCGATCTTGCTCTGATCGACATAATCAAGGTTATATAAATACTTAGCGGATTCATATAAACCCTTGGTAGCCATCATGGCACCCGCGTCATCGTCGTTGTTGTAGTTACCATGACCTTCGCGGTCGACGGTCAAAACGACGAAGCCTCTTCTCGCTAATTCGATAGCGTTAGGAAGCTGAAGTTCGCGGTTGTTCAAATAGCCGTGAGTGAGGACGATGCCAGGCTTTTTGTTGTCAGCGGAAGCGTCCTTAGGAACGAATAAGATACCAGACTTGACTTCGCCTTTGATTTCGAAGTCGCCAGTTCCAGTGGTACCGGCGTCGTCTGTGTAATTCAAGCTGATAGTGCCAGTATTGGTCTCATCTCTTAAATCGGAGACTTTGACACTGCAGCCGTCTGTTTGCACCAAAAATTGAGCGAAGCTGGTGACAAAGATCATGACGATTCCAATGATCAACCATAGCAAGCTCTTTTTGTGCTCTTGCCAATATTTTTTCATGTGTTTCCTTTCTATTTGCAAGTTTAAGGAAATAGGTAATCGGGCTAAAAATCCTCCCTAGAAAAGCCTTACGACCTATTTCAATGTTGAATTGATTTTAAACCCTTTCAATGAAAGGGGATACATGTTTTTTAATCGTTAAATAATGTCAATTTATTGAACGAGCGTTCACCTAAAAAATAAAAAAAAAGCGATTACGTAGGGAAAGTTTCGTAACCGCCTAATGTTTTTTATTGCTCGTTATAGTCAGGCAATGAATATTCCTTCTCTTTGGTCTTCTTTAAAATTTTTGCGACCGGTTTGGTGTGTCTTGATACGGCGAGCACCCTTTGGTAGGTGACGAGAGATGGTTTGTATTGGTTTTCTAACTCTTTAAGTTTGGCGTTCTTTTCGTTGACCAATGGATCGACTTCGGCACGTTTGGCGGCGTTGCTGTTGCGGACATCGATATCGAGTTTTTCCCTGATTTGGGTAGCACCGGCGGTGTCTTCATCTTCTCTAGCCACTTTAAGGGCGGCGTTGGCCTGCTTCTTATAATCCTTAATTTCTTTAGAATACTTAGTATTTATATCTCTAATCTTCTTGTCGTATTCCGCGGTGATTTCTTTTCTTTGCTTGTTGTAATCAGCGACGGTGCCTTTTTTCATGTCTTTTTTGGCGTTTTCGTTTTTCTCAATAGCGGAGTCGATGACCGTATCGGCCTCGCTTCCGACGATGGTGTATAAGAAAGAGACACCTTTTTTGAGATTGATGGTGTAAATAATAAACACGACCAAGGTAACGATAAGGGCAATGCCTAAGACAACGGCGATGATAGCGCCGATATCCACATTGGACAAAGATCCGGAATTAGATAATAGATTGAACATACTTATTGCCTCCGCGGCTTGATTATAGCCCTTAAAGAAAGAAAAGCCACCTAGGAGAAATTATATTTCTTACCAAGTGGCAATTTTGATATTAGTTGATAGAGATGAGCTCACTTAGGCCCGTCATTTCCAAGACTTCCATGACGACTCCGCTGACATTTGTCAAAGAGAAGGTTCCGCCTTTTCCTGACATGGTCTTAAAGCCAATCAAGAATAAGCGTAATCCCGAAGAAGAAACATATTCCAAATCCTTCAAATCAAGCACAAGGTCGCTTGTTTCTGGAAACGCTTCTTGCAAAGCCTTATCTAATTCGGGCGAAGTGACGGTGTCTAATCTCCCTTTCAAAGAAAGGGTTATCTTTTCGTTATCGATATTCTTAACGATTTCCATCTTAACTCCTTAGAGAATGAGATTGTCCACTTCATCGATGGCCTTGTTGAGGTTACGGAAGTAGCCTTCTTCTTGCTTCTTGTATTTCTCTTCAACGTCCAATCCATGGGTGATCATATGTTGGAACAAACGAAGGTTGCTTAAGACTTGGACTTTCTTGGTGATTTCCTCGATGCGTTTCTCATCGTGAGTATCGAAATAGTATTCGAGAGTCTTAAGCCAAACATGCTTACCTTGTTCGTAAGTAAGGCCAAGGAATCCAAGGATGTTCTCGCGATCAAATTCGGAGAATCCGAGGTAGGCGTCATAGATGCTGGCGAACTCAAAGATTGGGTCTCCATGACACAATGTATCCATGTCAATCAAAAGGACTTCCCCGTTCTGCATCATGATGTTCTTGAAGTGGAGGTCGCCATGAAGCATATGATCGCTTTCAGGAATGGCTTCATACATCTTGGCTAGTTTGTTGTATCTTTCTTCGGTCAGGTATTTCTTAACGAAGTCGATTTTCTTTCTGAAGACATTCTTTTGGTTGGCCATCTCCCCTGGTTTAACTTGGGCGTGATGGATTTTCTTCATCAATTCGACACTTAACTTGATGTATTTGTCGATATTGTCTGGGTCACGGATGACGAGTTTGGCGAAGGAATCGGCGTTGAGCATCTCGAAGACGGAGCCAAAGCTATCGCCTACCTTTACGATATCGAACGGAATGGCGGTCGGAATGCCTAAGACGAAGGCTCTTCTGGCCATTTTGATTTCTCTTTCGATATCCGATAAGGAATTGGAATCGAAATAGACTTTGACGATGGTGTCAGGCGCGGTCCTATAGACCTTGCCCGTCGCCCCTTGTCCAATCAATTCGGCGCCTTCCACCGAAATCTGACGGTAAGCCTTTTGAATGGTCATCAATTCAGTGAAGCCAGTCATCTCAAAAATGTCATAAACTTCGCTGGAAGCATTGATGATTTTCATGCCTGGTTCAAGCTTCAAAACACGTAAGATAGCGCGCAAACCGGCGCTAGAAGTGTATTGAAGGTCCTCCGCATCGATAACTAA
>CAYPED010000049.1:0-4574 GCA_964409745.1 uncultured Staphylococcaceae bacterium
CATATCAGCGACGCTCAGCAAGAAAATCTTGTCGTTGGTGTTCTCGCAAACATATTGGTTCGTCGAGTAACCGGTTGTTTCCACCGAATTGTCGACTTCGGTCGTTGCCACCAGCGAGTCATCGTAGTAGAACGCCTCATCGAGGAAGTCACCGTTGAGCCATTTCCTTATCTCGGAGTTTAAATAGTTATTAGCATAGTATCCGTCTTTCGTGCCATCGTAGCCTTCGTTATAACTATGAGCGTCCAAGACGACATCGGATACCATCAATGCTGTTCCTTCTCCGTTTTCTAAGAATCTCCATTTGATTGGTTCTACTTTGTAGAAAGATCCGTTATAAAAGCAATATCTTTCGCCATCATAGGTGTAATAACCTTGCTTATCGATCGTATTTGAAGCTTTGATGTTCTCTATCAAGTCGGAGTCGGTAGCCTTGGCTTGAGGATATTCGCCGTTTTGCTTTCTCGTGATGGTCTTGAATTGAGCATTCGTTACTATATCAGCCGAGATATTCTTTAACGATTTGTCCCATCCTAAGAACAATGCCACGTTGGTTTTGTCGTAATCAAACGGCATTTCTTTTGGATAGCTAGCAGTAGTTCCTTCTTTGAAATAATGGGAATAAAGGGTTTCTTCCCCGTTCATGAAGGTGACCTTATAACCAGTGAAAGTGGTAGATGAGTACTGAGCGACAAAAGTGGTCGGGGCGCTGATGTTCGAAAGCGAGCTATCCCACGAAGACCAAGTGTAATCCGTGACTGTCGTGCCGGTTACCGCTTGCTCTCTTTCTGGGGTTTCGCCTACATAGATTGCTTGTCCGCCCTTGAAGACCAGTGTCTTATAGAGCTCGGTATTATCGTAGTTTACGAAAGTACACCAATAGCTGGCTGTCTCGCCGAATTGAGCGGTGAACGTCGTATCTTCGGTAATGTTCTTTAAGGACTTATCCCAGCCGGTGAAGGAATAGCTTGTCACAGTTCCGGCATCGTCATCGGAACCAGCTTTCTTCGGCGTTTCACCCTTATATTCAATACGATCACCTTCTCCGCAGTAATCGACATAAAGTTCGGTACCGTCGTAGTTTAAGAATGTGCATTTGACGGAATTAGGGGCGTAGAACTTCGCGGTGAAGACGGTATCCTCTTTGATATTATCTAAGGACTTGTCCCAACCATTGAATGTCCAAACTAATGTTTGGTCTCCAGAGGTGGTGTCTGGCTTAGTTGGAGTCTCACCTTTGTATTCGACGGATTCACCAAAATTGACCGTTGTCGTATATAGAACCGTTCCATCGTAATTTTGGAAGGTGCATTCTCTTAATGATTCAAATTGGGCGGTGAAGATGGTTGGCTTCTGGATATTTTCTAATGATTTGTCCCATCCTGAGAATGTCCAATCCACCGCATAGCCATCGATGGTTTCGCTTGGCTTGGTCGGGGTCGGGCCATCGTAAACGATGGTGGAGCCTTTCTCGTAATAGAACTCATATAGTTTGGTTCCGTCATAGTTTTGGAAGATGCATGGGATATAGGTTGTGGCAGCATCGCCCTTGTCACCCTTGTCACCTTTATCACCTTGACCACCTCTCATGTTGCCAGAAAGAGTCCAAACGCCATCGGCTTTGGTGTAATAATCCCAGTTGGAAAGATTGATGTAGGAATCTCCGTTTACGCCTAAAGAGGAGTCAGGGACACCATAACCAGTCAATAAGTTATGAGGGTCGGTGTTCTCGATGGTACTGATGCGGATGGTTAAGGCATCGATCTTGGCGTTATAATCCGATTGAATGCTTTGAATGGTCGAATTCATCTCTTCCTTGAGGGAAGTGATTTGGGTATTCAAGGAAGTGATTTGAGAGTCAATGCTGGCCACTTTTTCTTCATAGGCCTTTTGGAGAGCCTCGATTTTAGCGTTGTAATCATCTTCTAAAGCTTTCTTGTCGGTCTCGTATTGAGCCTTGAAAGATTCGATAGACGAATCGCAGGTAGCGATGTCGGCTTTAAGGGAGGTACATTCAGTTTGATATTTGGTGTCTAACTCATCTATCTTAGCCTTGTAATCATCCTCCAAGGCTTTCTTCTGGTCAGCCATATCATCCGATAAAGCCGAGATTTTGTTCTCGTAATCTGTCTTGGCAGCGGCAAGGTCGGAATCATGCTTTGTCTTTAGGGCGGCTAAGTCTTCTTCGTCCTTGGCGATTCTTTCTTTTAGCTTATTGATTTCGTCATTGGTGTATTTCTTAAGATCAGCGATGTCGGAATCTAGTTTGTTGGTGAGCTCTTGCTTGGCAGCAGCGAGATTCTCTTCAAGTTCTTTTAACTTGGCTTCGCAGGCGGCGATTTTATCATTAACCTCTTTGATCTTCGCCCCATAGT
This sequence comes from uncultured Staphylococcaceae bacterium, assembly GCA_964409745.1. GTDB lineage: Bacteria > Bacillota_I > Bacilli_A > RFN20 > CAG-826 > UBA4951. The sequence continues at coordinate 2,376 of CAYPED010000049.1, forward strand.
CGTCCTTGACGGCTTGGATATTGGTATTCATCTCTTCCTTTAAGGCGGTAAGCTCGTTTCTCAAAGAAGTTAATTCTTCTTGGAGAGCGGTTACTTGGCTTTGAAGAGAACTGATGTCATCGGCCGTACAGCCAGTGAGGGCAGTTAAGCCTAAAAGAGACGCCGATAGCGCCAAAAAGATTTTGGTTTTCTTTTTCATGTTCGATTCCTCGGGGGTCACCGATAAATTTTATGAGTAATCGGTGTTTCATAACTCCAATGGAGTTGGTGTATTTATGATACCCCCCCCGACAAAAATACAAGTGATGCGGGTCTTCACGCAGCGTGATCGACCAATGAATGATTAATCTTTTAAGAGGTTAATAGGCACGATGTGGACGCCATCTTCACTGGTGTAGGCGTTTCCCACCGCTGTCAAAATCATTAGGAATGACGGGGATTTTTGTCCGTTCTCTTCGATTTTTTCCTTAAGCTGCATAAGCTTCGAAGAACCATATTCGATGGCTTTGTCACCACCTAATTTGATTTCGATCAAAGCGTATTCGCCGTTTTTTAAATGTAAGACGGCGTCGCATTCTAAACCATTGGAGTCCCTATAATGTCTGACTTCTCCGTTCAAGGCTCTTCCGTAAATCGATAATTCCTTGACGGCGAAGTCTTCAAAGAACATTCCAAATGTCTCAGGATCATTCATCAGATCATTCGGAGAGATATTCAAAGCGCCAGCGGCGATGGAAGTATCAATAAAATGCCTAGTTGGGGAAGATATGATAGCCGTTTTACTTCTGAAGTTAGGATTCCAGGCTTCGATGTCTTTAATGATATATAAGTCATTGAGGGCTTGGAGATATTCTTCGAAAGTGTCGCAGTCCATATTTCTGTCATCATGGGCATTGATGTCGTCCAAAATGGTTTTTCTTCTAGCTTCGGTCGATATGTTGCGGGCATAACTGCGAAGAACCATTTGCAATAGCTCTGGCTTCTTGTTTCTGAATTTCTTGTTTTTGGAGTTTTCGAAATCAAATAAGGTGGAGTAGTAGTTCTCGGTGATTTTTAAGGCTCTATCCCTATCGTCCACCAAAGAGAGAGGCCAACCACCGCGACAAATATAGAAGGCAGTGTCTTGCAAATAATATTTCTCATTTAAGGCAAAGATTTTCTTTTTTCCTCCAAATAAGTCTTTTAAGGAAACTAATCCTTTTGATTCTTTGGTTTCATATAGGCTCATCGGCCTCATTTTGATGGTGACGATTCTTCCGGCCCCAGAGTGATAGATGTCATCCATATCAGCCGGAGTGGAACTACCAGTAAAAATGAACTGGCCGAATTTTTCTTTCCTATTATCGACTTCGGATCTTACAACGTTCCAGAGGTCGGGAACATTTTGCCATTCGTCGATAAGCCTTGGGTTATCACCAAGCAAGATGGATTCAGGATTACTTTCGGCTAACTCGATTTTCTTTTTGGAATCTAGAGAATAGCTGCTTTTGGCGTATTTCTTGCAAGTCTCGGTTTTGCCACACCATTTCGGTCCGGCCACCACCACAACACCTGATGTTTCCAATGCGGATTCTATTTCTTTTTCGATATACCTGGCCAAATATTCCATAAATGTACCTCAGCTTCGAAATAATAATGGAGCTCCAAACTTTGTTTGTCAATATTTTCCCCCACTTTCACTTGACTATTTTCCCCCACTTTCACTTGACTATTTTCCCCCACTTTCACTTTAACGATACCTTTCGGATGGGACGAAAAGCCCTTCTTAAATATGAAAAATGCCCACGTTAGGCGCAGGCATTTAATTTGATTATTCGCTTAGCTGAGATTCAAAGTAACGGCTGGCCTAACTCCAGGATAAGAACCAGTGACGGCGGTGTAAGTGATTCCACCGGTCGTGCTGATGTAGTGGGCATAGGTAGCGTAGAAGTGATATGGGGAACGAGTCCAATAATACCCTTCTTTGACTCCTAGAGCTGAAGCATAATCCGAGACTTTGGCTTGCCTGGCGGCATCGGAGGAGAAGCCATAGTCTCCATTTACTAAGTCTTGGCGGCTCAATAAGAAGACTTTGTCAGAAGTGTTCTCGCAGGCGTATTGGTTATTCGGATTGCCGGTCGTGGCGGCCGAATTGTCCACGAGGGTCGTTTCCAGAAGCGAATCATCGTAAGCGAAGGCTTTGTTAAGGAAAGTGTCGTT
>CAYPED010000049.1:4674-6602 GCA_964409745.1 uncultured Staphylococcaceae bacterium
TATCCTTGACGTTGGCGGCTTGGATGTTGGCGAATAAGGTAGCATCGGTAACCTTAGTCTGCGGGTATTCGCCGTTTTGATGTCTGGTGATGGTCTTAAAGACAGCACTGACTTCCAAATCTTCGGAGATGTTCTTAAGGGACTTATCCCAGCCCAAGAACATAGTCACGTTGGTCTTATCGTAACTATATGGCATCTCGTTAGGGTATGTGGCGGTCGTGCCGTCTTTGAAATAATGAGAATATAAGATGACATCGCCGTTTTTGAAGGTTACCTTATGACCGGCGAAGGTATTGACGGAGTATTGGGCTTTGAAGGTCGTTGGGGCGGAGATATTGCTTAATTCATTGTCCCAGCCGGAGAAGGCATATTCGGTGACCATAGACCCAGAGACTTCCTGGTTTCTAGTTGGGGTATCCCCATTGAAGGTCACGTCCTTGCCTTTCTCGACCAAGGTCTTTTGCAAGACATCTCCGTTATAGTCGGTGAAGGTACACCAATAGGAGGTGGTTTCCTCATATTGAGCGGTGAAGACGGTGTCCTCGGTGATGTTCTTCAAGGTCTTGTCCCAACCGGTGTAAGCATAGCTTAAGACCGTACCGTTGCCATCGTCGTTGGTGGCTCTGCTTGGGGTCGCTCCACCGTAAGTGATGGTGTCGCCCTGCCCACAATAGCCGACATATAGCTCGGTGCCGTCGTAGTCATTGAAGGTGCATTTGATGGCGTTTGGAGCGTAGAACTGAGCAGTGAAGATGGTGTCCTCGGTGATACGATCTAGAGACTTATCCCAACCGGTGAAAGTCCAAACGAAGGTCTTATCGCCCGAAGTGGTGTCTGGCTTAGTTGGGGTAACACCAGCATAGGTAACGGACTCGCCATAGCTGACGGTCGTGGTGTAAAGGATAGTTCCATCGTAGTTCTTGAAGGTGCAGGTCTCCGGTCCTTCGAATTGAGCGGTGAAGATAGTCGGTTCTTGGATGTTCTCCAACGATTTATCCCAGCCGGTGAAGGTATAAGCATATTCCTTGCCATCGATGGTTTCGCTTGGCTTGGTTGGGGTTGGTCCATCATAAACGATGGTAGAACCTTTCTCGTAATAGAACTCATAGAGTTTGGCACCATCGTAGTTATTGAAGATACATGGGATATAGGTGGTGGCGGAGTCGCCTTTGTCGCCTTGACCACCCCTCATGTTGCCGGATAAAGTCCAGACGCCATCAGCTTTGGTGTAATAGTCCCAGTTATCGAGGTTGATATAAGAATCTCCGTTAACTCCTAAGGTTTCGCCTGGGATTCCATGGCCAGTCAATAAGTTATGAGGGTCGGTGTTTTCGATGGTAGTCACTCTATTGGTGAGAGCGTCGATCTTGTCGTTATAGTCAGATTGAATCTGTTGGATTTTAGCGTTCATCTCATCCTTGAGATTGGAAATCTCCGTATTCAAAGAGGAAATCTCTTCTTCAATGGAAGCGACTTTGGCTTCGTAAGTGGAGGTGAGGCTATTTATCTTTGTATTGTAGTCATCTTCTAAGGCTTGTTTATCGGTGTCGTGTTTGGTGCCTAAAGCGGCAATCTTGGCGTTGTAGTCATCGGTGATTTCCTTCTTGGAGTTCTCGAAATCCTCTTTGAGGGTGTTTAACTCGGTTTCGAGGGCGGAAATCTTGCTTTCGGCCGTGGCAATCTTGGCGTTGTAATCATCCTTAACGCCTTGGATATCGCTCTTAAGTTGGCTCTGAAGAGCGGCGATTTGGGCCTTTAAGTTATCTAGTTCGGTTTGAAGATCCGTTACTTGTTCTTGCAAAGACTTAACGTCGTCCTTGGTACAACCACTTAAGGCCGTCAAGCCTAAAAAAGAGGCCGAAAGGGCCAAAATGATCCTGAATTCTTTTCTCATTTAAATCCGTCTCCTATTAATCACCGATGTATCA
>CAYPED010000050.1:0-6479 GCA_964409745.1 uncultured Staphylococcaceae bacterium
CTATCTATACCGTTTCCGGGACCACTCTCACCGAGAAGGCCGCCCCAACTCCAGTCACTCTTCCGACTGAAGCTTTAGGAACTTGGACCGCTAAGCGTGGTACTAGCTCCTTCACCATCGTCTTGAATGCCGATGGAAGCTGCGAATACAACGGAACTGCTTCCACCTACTCTGTTGAAGAGACTACAACTGGCTACACCATCACCTTCACCGTTGGTGATACCGAAGTCACCCTTAAGTACAAAACTGCCGATGGCACTATGTCAGGTTCTTACAACTGGGATAGCGAAGGCGATACCAACTTTGACTCCATCACCAAGGAATCTAGTGGCGGCGATGAAGGCGGAGATACAACCCCTACGGGTCAAGCGGCCTTAGTCGGTACTTGGAAGGACTCCAACAACAACGTCATGGTCTTGAATGATAACGGCACCGGCACCTGGAACGGAACTGCGTTTACTTGGACTTATGACGAATCGACAAAGAAAGGCGAAATTTCCGACTTTACCGGATTTGATGACGGGGAAAATTCTTTCGTCTATAACGATGATGGGACCATCTCTGTCCACCTTTCAGGTGACTACGGCGATAATGTTTACAATCCAACGATGACCAAACAGGCCGAAGAGGAAACCCCTGCTTATGTCGGCACTTGGAAAGCCGGTTCCAACACTATGGTCCTCAGCGCCGATGGCAATGGTACCTGGAATGGAACTTCCTTCACCTTCACTTACGATGAATCCACCAAGAAAGGTACGATGAGTGATTTCACCGGATTCGACGACGGGGAGAACTACTTCACGGTCAACGACGACGGAACCATCTCCGTCCACCTTTCAGGTGACTACGGCGATAATGTCTACAATGCGACCATGACCAAACAGGCCTAATTAGTTCCAATCAATAATAAAAAGCCCCAAACCGATTATCTGGAATGGGGCTTTTTTTGTCGTTTAAATTGAACAAACAGTCACCCTTTTTAGCGATTTACAACGCTGCATTTCATCATGCTATAATGTGTTTGGAAAACCACGCCTTTTGTCGGTGAAAGGAGATAAAATATGATATTGAACCTGGCAGCAGTATTTCTGACCGCCTCGTCCATCAACGGGCCGGCGGCGAACCAAGCCCTGGGTCCATCGATCAGACAAAAGTCTCGGAGATATGCGTCCAGCACGCGATGCGAGCACGCCAATCAAAACATGTAAGTAACAAAAAAACAGGGAATTCAAACTCCCTGTTTTCTTTACTCTTTATGGTCTTCGCTTGAATTGTTGCTTTCTGCTTGAGGTTTCTTCTCTTTCTTTTTTCTGAAGACGAAGAACTTCTCCCAAACGAACTCAAGAACGAAATTGATGACCATCGTCACGGCTAGGCATACATAGTATTTCCAGCCATCAACGGTGAAGGATTGAAGGCTTTCGCCGATGGCTAATGAACCTAAGTAAGTGGAGGCTGGGATGAACACGGCGTAGAAAGCCAACACTTCCAACATAGCGATAGGCACATTGGCCGCGGATTTGAAGGTGTACTTCCTATTGAAGGTAAAACTCCAAATAACCGATAAGACAACGGATATCAGATATACCGGCCAATAAGACCATTTGGGGCAGATGACCTCATGCATCAAGGTAAAGGAACCAAATTGGATGATGCCAGCGCTGGCCTCAAAGAGGACAAACTTGCCAATCTGAATCCAGACTTGTTGGGCTTTGGTGTATTCCTTCTTGGGTTTTTCCTTCTTTGCCATAGGGGTTGCCTTTCTTAAGAATGTCCCTATAATACGCTCACTTTGTTTGAATATCACAACCTAAATAGGTATATTTCAATAGATGAATAAATCCAAATTAAGCAAATATTCATTCATATATCCGTCAGTCGTAATGGCTTTGTTGTCATTGACTTCGTGCAACGAAAAAGCCAATCCTGACACCGTTTTCGTTTCCTCTTCGCCTGTCTATATCTTGGTCAAAGAGATAGTCGGGGATATCAAACCTATTGAGGTAGTCACTCCTGATGGGGTAGAAGCCCATGACTATGAGATATCCGCTAGGAAGATTGCCAGAATCTATGACGGATTATGTTTATTCGTCAATGGCTTGAAGATGGAAAGCTGGGCGGATAGTCTCCCAAAGACCGCCAAAGATAAGACATACAATCTTTCTGATGGGATAGATACATTAACCATCAACGGGAGCATAGATCCGCACATTTGGCTAAACCCCAAAAACGCCATCAAAGAGTTAGAAACTATCAAGGATACGATGATTTCCTTGGATTCCTCGAATTCAGCCAAGTACCTATCGAATTACAATGAGGCCGTAGATAAAATAACGGCCCTTGATACGGAATGCGAAGCAATCGCCAATAACCTTAATAATAAATACCTGTGCGTGAGCCATGCGGCCTTCGGCTATATGGCGGATCGTTACGGGCTGACCCAAATCGCGGTCAATGGCCCAGACCCTAGCCAAGAGCCAACCACCAAGACCTTAGAAGAGATAATCTCGGTGGTCAAAGAATATAAGATAAGCACCATCTTCGCCGAAGAGATAGGCAGCAAGGCCATCGCTGAGAAGATAGCTAAAGAAACTGGCTGCAAACTAGAAACCCTATCGACCATGGAATCCGTCAACGAAGAGGATACCTATTGCTCGATATACAAAGAGAACTTTGAAAAGATAAAGGAGGCAGGACAATGATCAAATTCGAAAACGTATCATTCTCATTCGATAAACTCGAAGTCTTGAACAACGTTGACTTCCTTTTAAACGATGGCGAATTTATCGGCATCTTAGGTCCGAATGGAGGTGGCAAATCTACCTTCCTTCGTTTGGCCATCGGCTTGCTCAAACCTCAAACCGGCAAAGTCACCATCAACGAGAAAAGAATCAGCTATATCGCCCAAACCACGGGGGCCAATGATGAATCCTTCCCTGCTACGGTGGAGGAAATCATCGCTTCAGGGTTAACCTCTGGCAAAATCCACCCGTTCTTGACCAGAAAAGACAAACAAAAGATCAAAGATATAATGGCTGAGATGGAACTAACCGACCTTAAACGTCGTTTGGTCACCGATTTATCTGGTGGGCAAGCCCAAAGGGTTAAAGTGGCCCGCGCCTTAGTCTCTGACCCATCTTTGGTCGTCCTTGACGAACCGGATGCCGGAATGGATGAACGTTCCCACGAACGTTTGATGGAAACGGTGGAATACCTACATAAAAAGGGTATTGGGTTACTATTCGTTTCTCACCATCCACATGACTTAGAAAATGCTGATCGCATCTACTTCATCGAAGATGGAGAGATCCTTTCTTATCAAGAAGAGCTAGAAAGGGGGCATCATCATGTTGAGCTATGATTTCATGCAGATTGCCTTCATTGCTGCCCTCTTATTAGGCATTGCCCTCCCTCTTATCGGAAGCGGGGCCATCTTCAAAGGCATCGCGGATTCGGGTGATGCATTGGCCCACTCGGCTTTGGCGGGTGTCGCCATCGGTCTGGCGGCTGGATTAAACACCACTTGGGTTTCCATCGTCACTACCATCGTGGCTTTGATCATTGTCGAGTTGCTCAGAAATTATTTTTCTAAATATGTCGAAATAGGATTGGTGGTCGTATTAAGCGCGGCGATAGGACTAGTCGGAATATTGTCAAACAAAGCGGGCGTCTCCAACCTCAGCACCTATCTTTTCGGATCAATCATTCTTATTGATAAAGAACAGTTAATTATCACCGCTGTTTTAACCGGCGCAATCGTCATCTTTACCGTTCTTTTCGGACCGCAGCTATTCGCCTTATGGTATTCGAAGGACGAGGCCAAAGTCCGTGGCATCAAGACTGGTCTTCTTAATCTCGCTCACTCCGTTTTATTAGGATTAACGGTGGCAATTGGCGAAAAAATCGTTGGCTCTTTGGTGATTGCTTCGATGATTATTCTTCCTTGCGCGATTGCCTTAGTCTTCAAGAAAGGCTACAAATTCACCCTTATTTTAGGGGTATTGGTTTCAGTCGCGACCATGCTTATCGGACTTACGATTTCCTATTATTTGGACTGGGCGCCAGGAGCCACCATCGTTTTATTGGCGGTGGCCGTCCTCGCTGTTGTTTTAATCATCAAAGGCATCATCAAAGGGGTCCATCTCCTAAAGGCCAAACGTTCATAATTCGTCAGTGAAAAAGTCAAAGTCCTTGCAAAAATTGTAAGGGCTTTTTCATTAATTTTTAATGTTTGCAGTGAATAAGTGTTCACTTTTAGTGAGATTTTGCTTGTTTTGTGTGTGCGTGAAAGACTAAACTAGTGCCTAGATGAATAACGTAGTGCACAAATTGAGTTAAATTCTTTCGCTCACTTTGTCCTACTTGCATAAAGAAAGGAAAACATCATGGCCTTTGAACTAAAGTATGCCGACCTTCCTACGCGTGACGAACGTCTGTGCTATGCGGAAGCCGGCGACCCAAACGGAGAAGTCCTTCTCTGCATCCATGGCAACTACAGTTCATATTTCAGCATGAGAGATTTCTTGACCGAGGTAACTGACAGTTATCATGTCGTCATCCCAGACCTTAGGGGTTTCGGAAGAAGCACCTACAATCACCCATATTCCAGCATCAAGGAAATGAGCGATGACCTCATTGAGTTCTGCCACGTTATCAACATCAAGAAAGCCGTCGTGCTCGGTCACTCCTTGGGCGGTGGGGTTGCGATGCAATTCGCGATCGACGCTCCGGAAATCACCGATAGGCTCATCTTGGTCGCTCCGACATCTGTCTATGGCTACCCACTATTCAAGGGAAATCAGCAAGACGGATTCAAGCCATTTGAGTCGATGGAAGACTGCATGACCTCGGATGATCCAGTTGGCAAAGCCATCCAGCTCACCGTCAACACCTTCAAGTCTGGCAACTTAGAGGCTTGCATCAAGCTTATGAGTGCTCTTGGCGGACATAAGGAAGAGCCAAGCGAGCGCTTCATCGAAGCCATCAAGGAAAGCATGCTCCAAAGAGACTTGCTAGCCGCTGACTGGGCGCTCATGACCTGGAATATCACCGATATCCCAAGCCTTTATTCCAAAGGGACGGGGGAATACAAAAAGATTCTCGCCCCAACGCTTCTCTTCACCGCGGAAAACGACACCTTCGTCCTTCCGTTTATGACCGAAGCCAACGTGAATGCCCTCAAATGGAAAGGCAACGACTTCAAACACGTCACTTATCCAAACTGCATTCACAACATCTACGCCCCGGAATCCGAAGGCGGACAGAAGACCAAGTTCTTCAAGGATCTTAATTCCTATCTTCTCACTGGCGAAATCGCCGAATAACAAAGTTATCTATTTAAGGAGATATAAAAAATTATGAAACCAAATGTTGGTATTGTCGGTACTGGTATTTACATTCCAGAGGGCCGCATGACCGCCAAAGAAATCTCAGAAGCCACCAAAGGTGTCTGGTCTGAGGAAGCCGTCATTAACAAACTCGGCATCAAACAGAAGCCAATCCCATCTTCCGATTGGACTGTCGATGGCACTCAGGAAATGGGCGCCAAAGCCGCTCTTGACTGCTTGAAGAACACCGGCGTTGATCCAATGGATATCGACGTCATCCTCTGCTTCGGCGAAGAATGGAAGGAATATCCTCTCACCACTTCCGCCTGCTACATCCAAGACAGAATCGGTGCTTGGAATGCTTGGGGCATCGATGTCCAGAACCGTTGCTGCACCTGCGTCGCCGCGATGGAAATCGCCCGCTGCATGTTGATTGCCGACGACACTATCGATACCATCCTCGTCTGCGGTGGCTACCGCAATGGCGACTTTGTCGATTACACCGACAAGAACATGTCCATGATGTACAACTTAGCCGCTGGTGGCGCCGCCATCATCTTAAAGAAGAACTACAACAAGAACTTGCTCTTAGGCTCCCACCTCATGTCCGATGGTTCCTTAGCTCGTACCGCCGGTGTCGAAATCGGTGGCCAGGCTAACCCAATCAATGGCGAGAACTGGGAAGAAGCCAAGAAGTCCTTACGTTTGATGGACGCCGTCAAGATGAAGAACCGTCTTAACGAAGTCTCCATGCCAAACTGGTATAACTGCGTTTCTCAAGCCTTCAAGAAGGCTGGCCTCCCAGAAAAAATCGACTATCTCTCCGTCCTCCATATGAAGAGATCTGGCCATTATGGCTTGCTCGCCCACTGGGGATTGACCGATGAGAACTCCATCTACCTCGAAGACTATGGCCACATCGGCCAGTGCGACCAGATCTTGTCTTTGCACCTCGCTTTGCAGCAAGGCAAAGTCAAGGATGGCGACGTCGTCTCGATGATCGCTGCCGGCATCGGCTATGTCTGGTCAGCCAACGTCATCAAATGGGGCCCAGCTGAATAAGCTTCACTCAACTACTTTATAAGAACGTGGGAGGCGACCACTCGCCTCCCCACATCGACACGAAAGGAAAAATAATATGAGCGTTATCTT
>CAYPED010000051.1:0-6469 GCA_964409745.1 uncultured Staphylococcaceae bacterium
AGAATCTGGCGAAATGGAGCTGGTATCTGAATCGGTGCTGCTAGAATTTGGGTCAATTGGACCAAATTCATCGCAGCCAGTTAAGACGAGAGTGCCCAAGGTAAGGAGGGCTAGAGTTAGGTGTTTAGCGAGCTTCTTCATATTGCTACCTCTCTGTAGAAATCCTCTAGATTTCTTCGAAAGTCTCTAAAGTATATATTTTTTCATTTTACGAAACAACGCTTTATAAAAGATGGCAAAAATGACTTTTCTTTTCTCTAAATGAAAAGAACATAAAAATAATTTAGTTCCGACTAATTTTGGCTATATGACTCAAAAAGAGAAAAACGTATAAATTTATCTGTAACTTCCCCAGATTTTGTCAACAGCCTCCGGGTGATCGATGAATGGGTTCCTATTATTTTGGAAGGTATAGGCGGCGTCATTCCTCTTTCTTTCCTTCTCAGAAACTGGGTCTAAATCATTCCATTCCAAATAGGTCTTTAAAGCCCAGTTGGAAAGAGATGGATAGGTGTTCTTAGCAAACGCCGCATAATTAACGGAAGGAATGTAGTTTTGATATCTGGTGACGAAATAGAAATAAGCGCGGGCAAAATCTCCCTTATATTCGTCAATGACTTCAAAGACGGTTCCGCTATACCCATTATTATTGCCAGTTCCTAGCTTAGAGCCGTTTTTAGAAGTATAAGTAGCGTTCAAAACATTACCATGCGGATAACTGCTTCTTCTGTTATTAACATATCCGTCAGTTGGGATGACATGGAAGATGTCGGATTTCATGGAACTCGCTCCACCGGTGCTCTTCCAAGAAGATTGTGGAATGGTGTGTTCGCGATTATAGCAATCGCCCTCGGCTTTGTAATTGCCAGCACGATCGGTCTTCGGATTGAAATTCTCGTTGGAATACATATCCCAAATATATCCGTTATCTTTAAGGTCGGTCTTCTCGTAAGCGGTGTATAAACCATCGTAACCGATGTTTTTGGTATTCTTGCTGATGACCGAATATAAGGCAGTCTTCAAAGTCGCACCAGTCGCATTCCAATTGATCCCCTGATAATAACCGCTTGGTTCGATATCCGGGGTAGTATCTTCGCTCGAACTAGAAGAGCTGGAACCGTCGCTGCTGGAAGAAGAAGAATCTCCGGAAGAGGAACCTTTATCTTCGCTGGAAGAAGATGACGAATCACCGCTCGAAGATCCGCCAGAGGAAATCAATAAATCGATTTTGTAAACGAAGATACGACCTTTGACATTTGCTCCAAAAGTAAGCGAATTCGAAGCGGTTCCCGTTTCATTATCTAAATAAAGATAGGAATACTTGGTAGATTCTTCACTATCGATGGTGATGGCCATGCCATTGGTATTGGCGCTGGTGACGCACTTATATTCAACACCGGTATCACCATCGTATTTCGAAGCGTATATATCGGCCTGTTTGATAATGTAGCTTTCACCAAAATTGATGGTAAAAGAGCCTTTCTTACTACCAGAGCCCATCTTGATGCCGTAACTATTGGCCGAGGTGTCATTTCTAGAACTTCCGAAGCAAGCGGTGAAATCAATGCTCTTGATATTGATACCATTAGCTTCATAACTACTGCTATTTGGAGAGGTGCTCGGGTTGTTTGGAGTTAAATCACCAAAAGAAATCGAATACGTAGTTAAAGTTTCCGGCTCGCTCGTAGAGGAACTGTCAGAAGAAGGCGGGACAGACGAAGAGCTGTCTGAAGATGGAACAACAGACGAAGTATCATCTCCGCCGGTCGATGTTTTGGAGTCATCAGAAGGATTAACCGAAGAGGTTATATCATCATTAGAATCATCAGAAGAAGAGTCATGGATATTAACGCATGAAGATAAAGATAAAACGACGCTGGCCGCCAGTACTAATAGGAAGGGTGATTTACGCATATGGAGATTGTATCAAAGATATGTATAAGAAAAAAGCCTGACATATGTCAGGCTATATTTTTAATTGGTGGGCCTTAATGGGCTTGAACCATCGACCTCACGCTTATCAGGCGTGCGCTCTAACCAACTGAGCTAAAGGCCCATCGCGCTAAATAGCGCTTAAATAATATACAACTCTAGCCCTTTATGGGCAAGTAGCAATTTATTGCTTCGATTCGGCCATTTTTATAGTAGCAAAAAATATATCAATTTACGTCTATCGGATCCATGTAAGTGTGGACTTTCAAATCATCGCCGGAATCCGTTAGAGTAACCGAGCAGGAATAATCGATAAGTTCCATCGTAAACCCCTGCAATAATATAATTGAACCTATTGTTTTGCGTATGACAGGAAGACAAAAAGCCAAGTATCATAGAAAGGCACCCAATTTTCTTTGCTAACGAGCTCATTTTTTTCATTTGGCGTATATCTTTATTGATATATTATCACAATCTCATTTTCACACGAAACGGACCTCCGCAAGAAAAAAGCCGACCCCATCAGGATCGGCCTTCTTTAATAATTGAGTTTGGCCACGTCTTTCCAATTGGAGACGATGGAATGGACTTCGTTTTTAAGTTCTTCTTGGCTCTTTGTTCCTTTAAGAGTCGCATTGATGATCTGAGCGATATGAATCGCGTCTTCTTTGGTGCATCCCCTAGAGGTTGAAGCCGCGAAGCCCAATCTAATTCCGGAGCAAAGATTCGGTTTCAAGGTATCGTTATGAATCATGTTCTTATTGGAAGTGATGCCAATCTCTTCAAGTTTGATTTGGGCATCTTTGCCAGTTATCCCATAGCTCTCTAATACATTTAATAAGAATAAGTGGTTATCACTTCCAGAGACGACCGCTCCAAGCCTAGATAATTCATCGTTGCAGGCCTTGGTGTTTTCCAAGACATGCTTGATGTATTCTTTAAACTCAGGTTTCAAGGCTTCTTTGAAGGCCACCGCTTTAGCGAGAATGACATGTTCCAATGGGCCACCTTGAGCGTATGGGAACACCGCTTTGTTGATAGCCTTTCCTAATTCAAGGTCATTGGAGAGAATCAATCCCCCTCTAGGACCTCTTAAAGTCTTATGGGTCGTGGTAGTGACCAAATCAGCATAATCGCATGGGTTCTCGGTCAATCCCGCCGCCACAATGCCAGCGATATGGGCCATGTCCACCATGAAACGAACATGTTTATCGTTCTTTTCGTTATATTCATCGATTATCGAACGAATCTTCGAGAAACTGATTTCGTATGGATAGGCGGAGTAGCCAGACAAAACAAGGTCTGGATCCACGCTTTCGATTTGGGTTTTTATCTCCTTATAATCCAAGTGAGCGTCCGCTCCCAAAGGATAGAAGGAGAACTGATAATCATGACTAGAGAAGGAAACCGGGGAGCCATGGGTGAGATGACCTCCATCAGCCAAGACCAAAGCCAAGACTTTGCCACCGTTAGGAAGCAAAGCGTGATAGGCGGCGTAGTTAGCCTGGGAACCACTATGTGGTTGGACATTCGCATACTTGCAATGGAAAAGCTCCTTAGCCTTTTCAATAGCTAGGTTCTCTCCTTTATCGATGTTCACGCATCCACCATAGTAGCGCTTATCAGGATATCCTTCGGCGTACTTGGCGGTGAAGATGGAGCCTTGAGCCTCCATAACGTCCATCGATGGATAATTCTCGGAGGCAATCAATTCGATGCCTTCGTTTTGTCTTTTGGTCTCGGAAATAATAAGACCTTCGATTTCCTTATCTAGCATAATTTAGCCTCCTTAACGAAAGAAAGCCCAACCAAGAAGGGTGGGCTTTGCTTTGAATTTGCTTAACGCTTGCTGAACTGTGGAGCGCGACGAGCGGCTTTGAGACCGTACTTCTTACGTTCTTTGGAACGAGCATTGCGGGTCAACATACCAGCGACTTTCAAGGACTTGCGATCTTCGCCAGCCTCGAGAAGGGCGCGAGCGATGCCTAAGCGGATAGCTTCGGCCTGACCAGTGAAGCCGCCACCTTTGACCATGCATTCGACATCGTATTTATCTTCGGTGCCGGTGATGGTGAGAGGCTGTTTCAAGTTCTGGACGAGGGTAGCGTATGGCATGTATTCGTTGACATCTCTGTCGTTGACTTTGATGATGCCTTTGCCTTTGGAGACATAGACGCGAGCGACGGAGCTCTTTCTGCGGCCAGTGCCGTAATATTTAGTGTTAGCCATCTTTCATATCTCCTTATTTGCTGAGGTCAAGAACGACTGGCTGCTGGGCCTGTTGTTCGTGTTCGGAACCAGCATAGACGAATAATTTCTTGAACTCTTTGCGGCCAAGAGGTCCTTTTGGCATCATGCCCCAGACGGCTCTTTCGACCATTTCGACAGGGAATTCACGAAGCATAGTGCCCGAGGAACGGGTGCGTAAGCCACCGTTGTATCCGCTGACGTTGTAATAATTCTTTTTGTGTTCGGCATCGCCGGTCAATTTGACCTTGGAAGCGTTCACGATGATGACGTAGTCTCCGGTATCTTCATTCGGAGTGAAAATTGGCTTGGTCTTGCCCATTAAGATTTGGGCGACTTTCGAAGCGAGGCGGCCGAGTGGGATGTCGGTGGCATCGACGATGTACCAAGCGCGTTTAAGTTCTAATGGCTTTGCCATTGTAGTTTGACGCTGCATTTTTCTTTTCTCTTTTCTAGTCTTTTTAGCGACTTAATCTTGTGATTGATTGGACCTTACCGGGGTTTGCTCTTTCAAAGTAGTGCCATGCGTAATTATCCATACCATAAGGTATGTTGTAAAGTGAAACTTGAAAGAACAAAAAGAAAACCCTGCATAGGCAGGGTAATCAGTTGGCCAATTAGATGTTTTCGACGTTGTGGTAAACGGCCTGGACGTCTTCGGCTTCGTCGAGTTCGTCCAACATCTTCTTGAAGGTGGCGAGATGTTCGTCATCCAAGGTGATGTAGTCGTTTGGAACCATCGTGGTTTCGTTTCTCTCGAAATCGGTGATGCCCATTCCCTTGAGAACTTCGGTAGCCTTTCCTAAATCATTTGGGGCCACGGTGACTTCGATGATGCCATCTTCCAATTCGACGGATTTGACATCGACGTCTCCCATGATCAAGGCTTCCTCGACCTCGTCGCGATTCTCGCCTTTGAAGTCGATGAGACCAAGATATTCGAAATTGTAAGCGACGTTGCCCATCTTGCCGCCTTTGCGGGTAACGATGGTACGAACGGTGACTAATGCACGGTTGACGTTATCGGTTAAAGTGTCGACGATGACGTAAGAGTTGCCGGCGCCATAGAATTCGTAACGGCCTTGGATATAAGCGACGGCGTCTCCGCCTTTGGCTTTCTCAATGGCTCTGTCAATGACGTCTCTCGGACATTGCTTGCGGTATTTTTCAATAGCACTTCTTAAAGCGAGGTTGGCTTCCGGGTCAGGGACACCTGATTTGGCCGCAGCGTAGATTTCTTTGGAAGCGCGCATGTAGACGGCGCTTTTCGCTTTGGCACTGGCCGCCATCGCAGCGGCTCTAACTTCGAAATGTCTGCCCATAATCCTTTTCTCCTTAATTTTAGACAAGTGGTATTCTACCACTCGAGATAACGCATACTAGATTTTTTTGATTTTTTTACTTTTGGCCGTAATTGATGAAGAATCCGACGTCTTTTTCTTCGGGTTGTTCGTAACTTACCCCGATGAAGTTCAGACCTTCTGGATTGGCTTTGAAATTGATGATGCTTCTTTCCTTGGAATCGATATGGCCTTCAAACTCATCCAAACTCATTTGATGGAAACCCACGCGGAAAGCAGCGCCCATCATGATTCTAACTTGATAGGTCATGAAGCGGTTGCCGACGAATGTGACAGACACAAGCTTTGGATCTTCTTTATTATCGATATCCACTTCAATGCGATAGATGGTTCTTTCAAAATCATGAACATCGTCTGGCTTGTTGGTGAAATCCCAGAACTTATGAGTGCCCATCAATAGCCCCAAAGCCGATAGGAAGTCCTCTAAAAAGAACTCTTTGGTCCCCATTTGGGCCACCGTGACGGATTCGAAAGGTTTCTTCTCCCCCAGCCTAAACGAATAACGATAGGTCTTCATCGTCGAAGAATGTCTGGCGTGGAAATCTTCCGGCTTCTCTTCAATTGAAAGGATGGAGATGTCGCTTGGAAGCAAACGATGGTTCATCGCATACAAGAAAGACTCTTTGGATGGGATGGGCCTGTCAGAATGGAAACTAAACACCTGTCCGGAGGCATTGACTCCTGCATCAGTTCTTCCTCCGCCCGAAATGGTTATCGGGGTATCAAAATACAAAGAAAGGCATTCTTCGATTTTGCCCTGGACCGTAATTAAACCTGGCTGTTTCTGCCAGCCTTTATATGAATGTCCCAAATAAGAAACGACACAGAAATAGTTCATTAGTAGACCGAGACTCCAAATAAACCAAAGATGTTGAATTTGGTAACGGCCGCGGCAATAGCCAGACCGAGAATAACGCAGGTAAATAACA
>CAYPED010000052.1:0-6467 GCA_964409745.1 uncultured Staphylococcaceae bacterium
GGGCTATATCGGCCAAGGGGCTACTATCTTCCATTTGAATACCATCATGGGCTTATTGCATCATGCGACCATCTTCATCCTTTGCATCGCCATGTGGATGTTCAAGGTCTTCAGGCCCAAGCTTAAAACCACCCATTATTTCCCGATGGTCATGTGCTTATACATCACCGTCGGTGTCCTCGAAATGCAGCTTTTCAATGTCGAAGATCCGATGGCCATCGTCAATCCTCTTATCTCCGGCACCCCTATGTATGCCTGGTTCATCTTGATTGTCGGGACTGCTCTCGTATATCTCTTCGCTTTCTTATATGAATACATCCCGAAATGGGCTAGAATAATCAAAGAAAAGAAAACGGCTAAAAACGGTTAGCTTACCCTCCTTTCCTTTCGAGCCTCTTTGTCTTGAAACCGTTTTTGCTCAAAGCCGTTATCTATACCCCCGAGGCGTCTGTCCAGTCATAGCAGGCGCCTCTCCTTTTTATCTGAAGAACTAGGTTTATATATTTAAAAATAATATATTATTTTAAAATATATAGATTTTATCGAACTTTTTGGTATATAATATAGGCGATGAAAATTAATGAACTGAAAGACAATTCGATTGTCATCTGCCCTCAGGCGGAAGCGAAAAGGCTTATCGCTCTAAAATCAAACAAAGCCCCTGAACTGAATATCAAGTTCTTGGATAAGACGGAACTTCTCAAAGGAGTCTATTTCGACTTCGACCTTGAAGCCGTCGACTACGTTTCCAAGACCTATGGTTATTCATTGGAGAACGCGAAGGAGATTATCCGTAACTCTTATAACGTCTCCAATCTCACCAAGAAAACCGAGAAGGTTGCCTTAATCAAAGAAGATCTCGTTAAGAAGAACCTCCTTGAAACCAACCCTCGTTTCAAACATCTCTTCGACAACAAAGAAGTCCTCGTCTCCGGATATTCAGAAGACGATAAGGAATTGAAACATGCGTTGGACTTATTAAACGTTAAGGCCACCTATATCAAAGAAGACCAAGCCAACGTCAAACGTGAGGTCATCGCCTTCGAGAATATGGACGAAGAAGTCCTTTATGTCATCGAGAAGATCTATGGTCTTCTTGAATCTGATGTCGACCTTAATGACATCTTCATTTATGAACCAGATGCTGAATATATCCCGTTATTAAAGAAATACTCCGTCTTGTTCAATCTCCCAATCGAATTGCCAAACGACAACAAACTCATCGATTCCCCAATCTTTGAGAAGTTCGTTGAATTATTAAAAGAACACGAAGTCGAAGAAGCTTATGACTTATTAGTCAAAGACAGCAAAGAAGACACCTATGGGGCGATGAGCTCTTTGACGACCGCTATCAATAGATGTGCCTTCTCCCTTTCCGACAAGGATAACTTCGTCAAGCTCCTTAAGTTCACCGCCAAAGGGATGAGCCTCCGCCCAATCACCTACGACCATTCCATCAAGATGTGCGATTCCTCCTTCCGCACGGAACCAAACCAACACATCTTCGTCCTTGGCTTCTCCTTGGGTTCATTCCCGCATGTATCTTTAGATAACGACTTCTATTCCGACAAAGAGAAGGAATCTCTCTATATTAATGACTCCAAAACTAAGTCAGAAATCGAAAAGAAGGCCCTTATTGCCTTTTTAAACCTCAATTCGAATATTTGCCTAACCCGCAAGAAGAAGTTCGAGAATACGGCTTATTTCAAATCCCTCTTGGTGGAAGAACTCGGCTACGGAGAAGAAATCAAAGGCAAACTGCCATCCATCATCCATTCCAAGAAGGTCGCCGAGATCTTAGTCTCCAAAGCCAAAGACGATCTACGTTTATACAACTTGGATTCCGAATACGTTGATACCTTCACCAAAGATGAGATTGGTTATAAGTCGTATGACCATTCCTTTAAGAAAGTCGGAAGTTACGTTCTTCCAAAGGAATTGAAACTCTCCTACACCTCTATCAACGAGTTCAACAAATGCCCATTCGAATATTATCTAAAGAGGGTTCTCAAACTTAATACCTTCGAATCGAGCTTCTTTAGCAACCTCGGTGAGTTATTCCACAAGGTCTTGGAAGACTCCGAGAAAGATGACAAGGAGGTGAATTTGTCTGATTACGATGGATTCGTCAAAGAAAACTTCGTGACCGAAAAAGACAAATTCTTCATCTCCATCCTTCTCCCGAAGGCCTTGGAAGTAATCAAGAAGAACAAAGAGTTCGAAAAGCAAAGCAAATTCAACCGCGTTGAGACCGAGAAGAACTACGAGATTGACATCGAACCAGGGGTCAAGATGGTCGGGAAAATCGATAAGGTTCTCTATGATGACGAAGGGAAGAACCTGGCTGTGGTGGACTATAAGACCTCCGCTTTCAAATACAGCGATTCTGATGCCAGCCACGGCATCGACATGCAGCTCCCAATCTATGGCTATCTCTTAGGAGAGAATATCCCCGAATACAGAACGGTGGGCCTTTATATCCAGAATGTCTTATTCGACCCTCTTAAGAACGCTCAGTCTGATAGAGATTTGATTCCGTATATCCTAAACGGCATCACCTTATCGGATGTCGACGCTGCAAAGCGCATCGACACCAAAGTCGGCGTTGAGCTTGATTCCGAAGGAAATGTCATCAACGAATCTCAATTCGTTAGGAACATCCCCCTCACCCCAAAAGGCAAGTTGAATACCAGAGGCGGAACCATCATGGATTCCGGCAAGCTAGCCACTAGAATCGATACGACCGAAAAACTCATAAGGATAACCCTCAACGATATTAAAGCCGGCAATTTCGACATCAGGCCGATAAGCGACAACGTGAACGATGGCCCTTGTGCCTTCTGCGGTTGTCAGGATATCTGCTTCAAAAAAGGCTACGACGCCATGTCTAGCAAAGAATACAACGCCAAGATTGATCAGATCTTGGAAGAGATGAACGCCGAGGAAGGAGAAAACGAAGATGAATCTAGATAAATTCACCCCCGATCAAAGAAAAGCCATCGTATCCGAAGGCTCGAATATCTTAGTCTCCGCCGGAGCGGGTTCCGGTAAGACCCAGGTTTTAAGCGCCCGTGTGGTCTATTTCGTTTCCCAAAAACATTACACATTAGACCAATTCCTTATCCTCACTTTCACCAAGCTCGCGGCTGCGGAGATGAAGGATAGAATCAGGAAGAAATTAATCGAAGAAGGAGAAATAGAAGCTGCCAATCAGGTGGACTCCGCCAATATCTGTACCTTCGATAGCTACGCTCTTAACTTAGTTAAGAAGTATCACTTCGACCTCAAGGTATCACCGAATGTCTCCATCATCGATAAGACCATCATTGATGTTAAGAAAAGAGCCATCATCGATGAGATTTTCGAAGATATGTATAAGAATCGTGACGAAGAATTCTGCAAGATGATCGAGCACTTCTGCGTCAAGGATGATAAGAACATCCGCAACCTCATCCTCAAGGTCTATGATATGGCCTTATTGGAAGACGATACGGATAAGTATCTCAACGAATTCGAAGACACATATTATTCAGACAAGAAGTTAAAGACAATTCTTTCCTTCCTTCTTCAAAAAATAGAGAAGCTCCGTCTTGATTTGGCTGACGCTGTCGAGGGGCTTCCTAACGAACTTCCGACCAAAGACAAAACAGATAAAGCCGCTCATTACGCCGCAGAGATGTACAAATTCGTCTTCGAAGGCAAAACCTACGACGAGATTCTCGCTGCTTATAACAATATCGATGAAGACGATTTTGGCAACTTCAATTGGACCAATAAGGATTGGAGCGAAGAGACTCAAAGGGCGGTCACCGCTTTTAGGGACGCCCAATCCTCCTTCTGCAAGTTCTTGTCTCAATTGCCATTGACCGAAGAAGCCGCCAAAGAAGATTTATTGGATACCAAGCCATACGCCAAGGTCATCATCCGCCTTATCAAGGAATTAGATAAGAGAATCAAAGAATATAAGGACCTCAATGGGGTATATGAATTCACCGACATCGCCAAAAAGGCCTTGGATTTGGTGGCCAACAACGAAGAAGTCCGAGAAGAAATCAAATCATCATTAAAGATGATTATGATTGATGAATACCAAGATACCTCATCCTTGCAGGATAATTTCATCAAGCAAATCTCTGACAACAACGTCTATATGGTCGGCGATGTCAAACAGTCCATCTATAGATTCAGGAACGCCAACGTGTCTATCTTCATCGATAAATACAAGGAATACAAAACCAAAGGTACCGGACTAGTAATTGATATGAACAAGAACTTCCGTTCCAGAAGGGAAGTCTTAGACGATATCAACTACATCTTCAAACAAATCATGACCGAGAAATGCGGTGGGGCTGATTACCGTAACGAGCACATGATTCAGTTCGGAAATGAAAACTACAATAAATACGGTAGGTACGACAAAGACAACCACACCTGCGTCTTGACCTATTCAGCCGAAGATAAAACTCCTCTGACCGAGCCATTATTAATCGCTAAGGATATCATCAAGAAGATAAACGAAGGCTATGAGGTCATGGATTCGAGAAAGAAAATCGATTCCGAAGGCAACGAAAAAGATGAATTTTTCACTAGGGAGGCTACCTTCAGCGACTTCTGCATCCTTATGGATAGAGGCGGTCAATTCGCCACTTACCAAAAGGTCTTCAATGACTTGAAACTCCCAATCTATGTCGAAAACGACGAGGATATTTCCTCAAATGACATCGTCTTGGTTCTAACCAATCTTTTGAGAATGGTCAACTTCATCAAGACAGAGGGATTTGACTATCAAGATGAATACTTCAAGAAAGCTTGGCTCTCCTTAGCTAGATCTTTCCTCTTTGCCTATGATGACGAGAAAATCTATCAGCTCTTCAAAAAGGATAACCTTGCTCACGAGGATATAACCGCCAAGATCAGAGCTATTGTCATCGATAATTATTCCGCCTCATCTTACGAGTTATTCGAGAAACTCGTATATGAATTAGATATCTATTCCAAATGCGTTACCCTCGGCGATGTCGAGAAGAACCATAAATACTTGGACTACTTCTTATCGATGTTCAAGTCGATGTCTGATTTAGGATACACCATCCCAGATTTCATCTCCTTCATGGAAAACGTAGATGACTTTGACTTGGGTATCAAACTCTCCAGCACTGGAACCTCCGTCGATTCAATCCGTATCATGAACATTCATAAGTCCAAAGGACTTGAGTTCAAAATCGTCTATATGCCAGGCATCTATAAACCATTCAACAGAATGGATAATAAAGAATCCTATTCGATGTCCAAAGAGTTCGGTCTTATCGTCCCGAAAGGCCCAAAAAAGGCCAACATCGTGAAGATCGTCAACTCCGAATATGAGCTGGCTGAGGACACCTCCGAGAAGATTAGACAGTTATATGTCGCTTTGACCAGAACCAAAGAGCAATTGATTCTCTTGGAGCAGGAGTCAGAGTCAGGAGAAGAAGCCCTTAAAGCCTTTAAAGATGACCTTGATGCCATCAATGACGGGCTCAAAGCCGCTTATGGAAGCTATCATTTGGGATCAATCGATTACGATGGGTTGGTTTCCTTATTGAAAGGCAAGGGCTTTGAACCAACCACCCAGTTCATATACATGAACGAGGAACAAAGACATTCCATCCCGTTTGACAAATCAACGGAATACTTCGTGGAAATCGGCAAGACCTTCGAAAACATGACCGAAGCCAATTGCTTCCACGACATGCTTTCCGGCTTGCTTATTAATTCCAAATTCGTCCGTTGTCTGCTTCCTGAGGATGATGAGATGCCAACTCTCATCAAGGCTCCTGCAGAAGCTGAACACAAAGATTTACTGATTAAATCCTTCCCAATCTTATCCAATATCAACCAAGTCTCAAGAGCCTCCAAACAATTAAGCTTAAGTGCTAATAAAGAGGCCTTAGACTTCGGTACCAAGATGCACTTCTTATTAGAAACTACTGACTTCAATAATCCTGATCTCTCTGATATGGACATGAATGAGAAACACATCATTGAACGCTTCCTACATTCCCCATTCATGTCCAATATCAAAGAAGGCAAAGCCTATAAGGAATATGAATATCACGATGATCTCAACAATGTGAACGGGACCATCGACTTGATGGTTATCTATGATGACCACATCGATGTCATCGATTACAAGACCAAGAACATCGATGATGCATCATACGATAAACAGATTGGTATCTATATGGACTATGTCCAAAGAACCTTCCATAAGAAAGTGAATGGTTATCTCTATTCCTTATTGACCGGGGAATATAAAACGTATTGATAAAATCGATAAATATCTCTTATAAACCGACCTCCAAGAGTTATTTTGATATTGACCGAAAGGTCTTGTTCATATAATATACTGCTTGCCCAAAAATTACGTCGCGGGGTAGGGCAGTCTGGTAGCCTGCCAGGCCCATAACCTGGAGGTCGGTGGATCAAAT
>CAYPED010000053.1:0-6453 GCA_964409745.1 uncultured Staphylococcaceae bacterium
GTCAGAGACCAGACCCGTTGGATCGAAGATGCCGGCGATTCCGCTTACTATGCTTGCAAGCGCCCAGATACCGGCGGCGTTTACTTCGTTCCGGCCTTCGTTGGTTTAGGAACCCCATATTGGGATGATGATGCCAGAGGCGCTATCTTTGGCTTAACCAGAGGCGTCGATAGACATAACATCACCAGAGCCGCTTTATATTCCATCGCCTATCAGAGCAAAGATGTCTTCGATACGATGAAGTTGGATGCTGGATTGGATTTGCCAGTCTTAAAGGTCGACGGTGGAGCTTCCAAGAATGACTTATTGCTTCAGTTCCAGGCCGATATCCTTCAGTGCGAAGTCCGCGCTCCAGAACAGGTTGAGACAACCGCTTTAGGCGCTGGCTATATCGCTGGCTTGGGATCTGGCTTCTGGAAGAGCTTAGACGCCATTGCCAAACAAGTCGTCATCGATAGAATCTTCAAACCGAAGATGGATAAAGAAGAGGCTGAACGTCTCTCCAGAGGCTGGAAGAAGGCAGTCGAAGCCACCCGTGTATTCAAGGTAGAAGAGTAATGCAGAAATTAACGCAAACCCAATTTGAAAAATTGCTGACGGATCTAAATGTACCCGCTGACGTTGATCGTGGGTTTCTTTATGACTGCTATTCCGATGCTTTATACGGAGTCGAAGGCTTAAACAGCACCACTCCATCCTTAAACGCTTATCAGTTAAATCACATTCAATTGATTCTCTATATCCTCAACGAGATGAGTTTGTATGCCACGATGTACCCGCCTGAGGTGCTTAAGACCGATGAATTCGAGAGACAACTTCTTTCGACCGCGGTTGATAAGTACTACACCAACGAGCATTTATCTTGGCAAGACTCGAGGTTGACCAACCGTTATCTCCCTGAGATATCGACTATCACTTTATACCTTAATTTCATCCTTTCGATGTTAGACAAATACCCATCAGGTGACCCGGGAAAGACGTTGCTGGTCGACGTCATGAAGAAGGGCTTCTCGATGGCTAGATGCGTCATCAATCTTTTAACCGGCGGCTTTGAAACCGAAGCCTTCTCCACTTGGAGAACCTTGCATGAGAACGAATGCATTCTCATCGTCTTGGTCTCTTATGGGGCGCCGGTCATCAAGAGTTACCTTGAGCATATGCAATACGCCTTGGCCTTCAGAAACATCCTTCCGAAGGAACAAGGGGATGCCTTGTTCGTCAAAATCAAGGATGAGATGAAAGTCCACGGACTTAAGTCCAAAGACACCAAACGTTTCATTGAATATGGCTGGTTATACGCCGTCCCAGGTATCGATAAGATTGAGGATTTCAAACTCAATTTCCGTGATGGGGTCGAACGTGTGGCCAATCTTCGGGAGAAGGCTAAAATCTACGAAATGTCGTCGGAGATCGCTCATTCTTCCCCGCTTCTCATTTATAGCCGCAAGGAATACTTCTATTTATTGACCATCCTTAATGTCTATGAATCCTTCATCCGTTTGGAAAAGATCTTCACCGCCTTATATCTCTCCAATGTCCCAGAGGCAGAGAGAAAGAGATACATGGCTATGAGGTCAGTCTATGGTTCTCAGATTGATGCCATCATCAATCACGAAAGAGCCTTATTGATGAAGCTGAAAGACAAATAAAAAAAGAAAACCTCCCATCTTCTCGGTGGGAGGTATTTTTATTTATTCTCTTTAGCTTTTTGGTTCTTTCTTTCGAGATATTCGGTCATCACGTCTTCCGGAACATTCTCGGAACCTTGGACGCCGATGACGCCTGGGACTTCTTCGCAGATGATGATGTCGACTCCCTGGGCGATATCTTCCATCGCATAGGAGCAACCATCGCAGGCACCGGTCATCTTAACATAGACTATTCCGTCCTTGATGCCGATCAATTCGATGTCCCCGCCATCTCTTTTTAAGAACGGTCTGATTTTTTCTAGTACCGTTTCAACTTGCTGATACATTTCGTCCATAGCGCATATTCTAGACTTATTAGTCTAAGAGAACAAGAACGATGTATTTTGAGTGCAAAAATTTGATAAATGCCTATAGTATCTAATGTCTATGAAAGAGTTCAGCTGCCAAAAATCTCATTCACTCATACTGAGTGCCGTCTCTCTTTTAAGGGATAGAGGTCTTTATACTTCAGCCAAGGGACTATATGACATTTTGATAGGTGTCCACAAGGATCTTAAGGCCAAGGAATTGGAATGTTATGGCTACTACTCCAATCTTTCCAGCAGGACCTTCCATTCTCGCATTCGCCTTCTTCTTAGATATGGGTATTTATCCAATTTATATAAAGAAGAAATAAACGACTATGTGTTGGTTTTGACTGAAAAAGGCAAAAGGGAAGTAAGGAGCGTCAAGTGGCACGCTCCAAAAGCTGAAGAGACTAACTTACTAGAAATCAAGGAGGAATTATGAAGAAAGAATTAGCGAATTTCGAAGATTGGCCGTTTAGAAAGCCAAACATCAAATCGATCGTTGCCAACGTCGAAAAGAGATCCGCTGCCTTTGAGGCCGCGACCTCTAACGAAGAAGCTTTAAAGGCTTATAAGAACATGGCCAAATATTTGGACAAAGTCCATGACCAGTTCTGCCATATCCAAGTCCTTTATACCTTGGATACCCGTATCAAAGAACGTCAAAAAGCCATGGATATCGTCGATAACGGCTCCCCACTCGTTACCGAAGCCAGCATCAAATTCGATAAGGCGATGCTCAATTCCAAGTTCCGTCCTTACTTGGAAGAGAAACTCGGAAGCTTTGCTTTCAAGATGAGGGAATTCAATCTCAAAGCCTTTGATCCATGCATCACCGAAGACCTCCAGAAAGAGAATGAACTTCAGTCCAAATATGGCCAGATGGTGGCCGCGTTAGCCATCCCTTATGAAGGCAAGACCTACAACATTTCCCAAATGGGTAAATTCTTAGGCTCTCCGGATAGAGAGGTTCGTGCGAAAGCCTCCGAAGCCTTCTATTCCTATTTGGATGAGAACACCAAAGATATCGAAGATTTATTTGCCGAGATGGTCAAGGTCCGTACCAATATGGCTAAGAAGTTAGGCTTCAAGTCCTATACCGAATTAGCCTATATCCGCATGAATAGATTTGACTACACCCCAGAGGAAGTCGCGGATTACAGAGAGCAAATCCATCAGGTAGTCACTCCGATTTGCGCCAAACTCATCAAAGAGCAATATAAGAGATGCGGTATTAAGAAACCTCATGTCTATGATTTGAATACGATGTTCAAAGATGGTAATCCTCTTCCAAATGGCACAACAGCCGAAAAGGTTGAAAAAGCCAAGAAGATGTACGATGAATTATCGCCAGAGACCTCTTATTTCTTCCGTTTCATGGATGAGCATCACCTCATGTTCTTGGATGCCCAAGAAGGCAAGCAGGGCGGTGGTTATATGGAATACTTCCCAGTCCACGAATGCCCAGTTATCTTCTCTAACTTCAACGGCACTTCCGGTGATGTCGATGTCTTAACCCATGAGTTCGGACATTCCTTCCAAGCTTACTGCGCTCGTAACATCAAGATCCCTGAATATCGTGCCCCAACGATGGAATCCTGCGAAATCCATTCGATGTCGATGGAATTCATCGCCGAGCCTTGGATGGACCTCTTCTTCGATGATTCCAATAAGTATCGTTATCAGCATTTAGCCGACTCCATCGAGTTCTTGCCTTATGGTGTCACCATCGATGAGTTCCAGCATTGGGTCTATGCCAATCCAAATGCCACCAACGAAGAACGCTTGGAAGCCTTCCATAAGATTGAAGAGAAGTACACCCCATGGAAAGTGGAGGCCGAACAAGATTGCCCATTCTTGCTTAAGGGCAAGCGTTGGCTCATCCAGATGCACGTCTTCCAATGCCCATTCTATTACATTGATTACACCCTTGCTCAGGTCATCGCCTTCCAGTTCTTATTATTAGATAGGAAGAACCACGAGAAAGCTTGGAAGAAATATCTCAAGCTTTGCAAGATGGGCGGCAAATATCCGTTCCGTACCTTGCTCGCAAAGGCGGGCTTAAAGGATCCGTTCGTGGATGGAAATCTCGCCAAGATCGTCAAGCCATTGGTCAAAGTCTTAAAGACCTACGGGTTCTAAGCAATCAAAAAAGCCTCGGTTCTCGAGGCTTTTTATTTATTTTCCGTACTTGTTAGTCAGGTAACGGATGAAGGCATCGCTGGATAATGGCTTGCCAACGACTTTCTTAATCCAATCGTCTGGACGCATCCAGTCGTATTGGTAGTCGTTTTCAGCTAACCAATTAACAATGGCTTTGAAGTCGTTGTTCTTGACCTTCTCGAAGGCGTGGATTTCTTTATCCATCCTTTCGAAGATCATCGCCCCATAAAGGTTGCCTAAGAGATAACTTGGGAAGTAGCCAAATTCCCCATCGGTCCAATGGACGTCTTGCATGCAACCGTCTTTGTCGGTTGGGACATCGATATCAAGATAGTCCTTGTATTTCTTGTTCCAAATAGTTGGGACATCTTTGCATTCGATGACTCCGTTAATCAGGTCTCTTTCGATTTCATAACGGATGATGATGTGTAAGGAATAGGTCAATTCATCGGCGTCGCATCTGATAAGGCTTGGCTTAACTTCGTTTAACATCAGATAGAAGTCTTCATCAGAGATGCTGTTAAAGTCTTTGCCTAAATTTTGAGCGCAGCGTTCTTTTAAGATCGGAGCGAATTCCTTACTGCGTCCAAAGATATTCTCAATCAATCTTGAGTGGGTCTCGCACTGAGCGGCTGAAGCGACATATTCGAGATAGTCTTCATACATCTTCTCGCCTTTGTTTTGGAATTCTAGACAATGGCCACCTTCGTGAAGAATGGTGAAGAGATTGTTTCTCCAATCCTTCAAATCGTAACGAGTGGTCAAGCGGGAATCGTATTGAGCGACATCGGCAGAGAATGGATGGGCGGAGACTCTAAGAACGCCTCTCTTCATGTCATAGCAGATCAAATCAAGTAGGGAGTAGCTTAAATCTTCCTGTAATCTTTGGCTATATTCCTTAATCGGTGGGAGAACCGTCTTCTTTTGCCTTTCTAAAACGATTGGCAATAACTTGACGATGGTTTCCTTAATTGGGGCAAATAGTTTATCTAGGTATTCACTTGTGTTTCCTGGCTCATAAGCATCTAACAAAGCATCGTAAGGGGTCTTCATCCCCTCTTTCATCTTGAGTTTGGCAATCTTCCTTGACCAAGAGACACATTCTTCCCAATATGGGAGCCAAGAAGCGAAATCGTTTTGGGCTCTATAAAGTCTCCACATCTCATTGGATTTGACGTTGGCGTTCTTATAGGCGGTGTAATCCTCGATGGACATCTTGTTCATCAAATCGATTTCTTCGTTTAGATAGGAGAACAATCTTTGTTCTTCTTTGGACAAGGACTTATCGGCTAATCCTTTGGCTACCAACTTCTTATATTCTTCATCGGTGGAGATGGCAGCGAATTCGGCGTCATATTTATTCATAATCTCGCCTTGGGTTTCCAAAGCCTTCTCGGGGGCGGTGGTGGCTAAGTCATAATAAAGGACGTTGACCAAGTTCCTAAGTTCTCTCTTTTTCTCTAGATACGGCTTAAGGGCTAAAAATATTTCAGAATGATTCATAAAGTTACCTCGGTTAGTAATATAGACCAAAATAAAAGCCCTTCACAAGAAGGGCCTTCATTTATCTTCAGCTTATTTGAACCAGAACGGATAGTTGTTAAGGATGATGAAAACGATGTCAAGGATCCAAAGAACGGTGGTTCCGAAGAATAACATCAAGATAGCTAAGACAAGCTGGATGGCGCTGTTATTCTTAACGGCGACGCAGATTCTCCAAATGCCCCAGATTAAGTTGATTCCTGGGATGCAGAGAATGAGTTTCCAGAACTTGGACAAACCATTGATGCTCTTAACAAAATTAGACATAGTAAATACTGCCTCCAATATAGAAATATATTGCCCCTATTTTTTTCTAAAATCTACCTTAAGGTTACTTTCGTGATATTATTTCAAAGA
Organism: uncultured Staphylococcaceae bacterium; assembly: GCA_964409745.1. GTDB lineage: Bacteria > Bacillota_I > Bacilli_A > RFN20 > CAG-826 > UBA4951. The sequence goes on from CAYPED010000053.1 coordinate 6,059, forward strand.
ATCGAGGTAAAAATATGGGAAAAAGAATCGCGGTTGTAACCGGTGCTTCCAGCGGACTCGGCAAAGAATGGGTCAAGATTTTAGTCAAAGAAAATGTTGATGAAGTCTGGGCGGTAGCTAGAAGAAAAGAACTTTTGGATGAATTAGCCAAGGAATATCCGAACAAGGTGGTTCCTTTCTCTTTAGATTTATCTAAAGAAGAATCATTGGATGCGTTAGAGGCCAAGTGGAATGCTTTAGATGTTGATGTCGTTTGGATGATCAATAACGCCGGCATGGGTAAAACCTGCGCCATGAATCATGAGACCATCGAGAACATCCGTTCCTCCATCCATTTGAATGTCGAAGCGGTGGCTACTTTAAGCTACTATGCTTTGCGTCATATGCATGCTGGT